>NZ_DASTAT010000097.1 GCF_035712445.1 Oligoflexus sp.
CCGATCATGGCCGCGGAGCTATCATCCTGCACGACATCATCTATGACGAAATCCAGACTGCCGATGCGCACCGTCTCACCGGCTTTGACATCGAGCTGCACCAACAGCTCGGGCACCACCCAAACCTTGGGCGCGGCAAGGAGATCAAGGGGCTGGCTGCCCTGATAAATACCCTTCTTTTCCAGGGTCAATTCCCCGTAAAAAGGAAAACCCTGATCGATGCCTTTGAGTTCCACGAGAACGCTGCGCTTGGGACTCGTGACCATCGAATAAAGCGTCAGCATTTCGAGCTGCCGTGTTCCCGAAGGCAGGACCTCCTTCAGCTTTTGACTCTCCTCAGGTTTCAATTCCCGCCGCGCGGAAACTGTCAGGTCCGCAGCCATCATGTTTTTAGCGGACGACTGCAGCTTGTCTTCAAAGCTTCGCTTCATGGCATCAAGGGCGATGAAGCCGGTCAGGCCCAGGGTCATGTTCAAACAGAACAGCAGGCAAAAACGCGGGCTGTTGCGCAGTTCACGGAAAGCGTAACGGAGCAGCATGGATGTTCCTTGCTCAAGGTGTTTGCAGTTGGCCCTGAACCAGAGGCAGACGTTTTTTGCAGCGGGACGCCAGCTGCATATCATGCGTGACGAGGATGAGGGTCATGCCGCGTTGCGCCACGGCATCGAAGAGAAGATTCATCACCTTGTCCCCGGTGGCGGTATCGAGGTTCCCGCTCGGTTCATCCGCCAATAGAATGCGTGGCTCCACGACAAAGGCACGGGCGATCGCCACCCGCTGGCACTCCCCGCCGCTGAGTTGCTGGGGCAGATGCTTGGCGCGGGCTCCGAGTCCCATCAGGGTGAGGGCATCCATCGCTCTTTCTTCGGCGTTGGGAAGTCCGAGGATATCAAGGGGCAAAAGCACGTTTTCCAGAGCCGTGAGACTCCGCATCAGATGAAACTGCTGAAAGATAATCCCGATCGAGCGACCCCGAAAGCGGGTCAATTCATTTTGAGTGAGGCGGCCGAGGTCCTGACCATCGACGGTGATGGTGCCTTGCGTGGGTTGATCCAAACCCGCGAGCATGGACAGCAGCGTGGATTTTCCGGAACCGGATTGCCCGACGATGGCCACGGTGTCTCCGGCCTCAACGCCGAAACTGAGATCACGCAGCACGGGAATCACCGTTTCTCCCTGCTGAAATTGCTTCGATACCTGCCTGACTTCAACCAACGCCATAGAGGGTCCTATTTTTCATGTGAGTGTTAAAGAAGTTCTTTGACCTTGGGATAGATAAGGGCCAGGACCTGTTCATAACCCTTTTCGTTCGGGTGAATGCCATCGGCCTGATTCAGTTCCGCCTTGCCCGCGACGCCTTCCAAAAAGAAAGGAACGAAGGCCGGTTTGTATTTATCCTTCACCTTGATAAAGCTCGACTCGAAATCCTTCGGGAATTTCTCTCCGTAGTTCGGCGGCGCTTTCATGCCGAGGAGCAAGACCTTCACGCCCTGCGCCTGAATCAATTCCATGGCCGTGCTCAGGTTTTTCTGGGTCGTGGCGGGATCGATGCCCCGCAGGCCATCGTTCGCGCCCAGGGCGTAGATGATCAGATCGGGCTTGCCGCGCTTCAAGTGGAACTTCAGCGTGGAAACTCCGAAGGCTGTGGTCGCGCCGCTGGATCCCGCGTTGATGACTTTCACCCCAGGATATCCATCGGCTTTGAGTTTCGCCTCCAAAAGCGCGGGCCAGGTTTTGTCCGCGGGCACCCCAAGGCCAAAGGTCAAAGAATCGCCAACCGATAGAATGACAGGTTTGGCCGCCAGAGGACTGGCAATGGCGACCAAAGCCAGGCCGAGAGCGAACATCAACCTTCGAAAAAGAAGCAGCATGAACATCCCTCCGCATTAACGTTTTGACCTTGTCAAAGGCCCTCGCTATTATCACCAACGCCAGCATACTGATCCATCATTGATTTCAGAAAGCGACGTGCAACCCAAGCCCCTTGTGCTTTTGCAGGAGACGAGAAATGTCAGCATTCCACGACCGAAACGACCAGGCCTATTGCGAGGACCTGGCTTTGTCCACAATAGCCAAGGAAGTGGGAACACCCTGCTACGTTTATTCCAAGAGCAGCATACTGAACCAATGCAAGGCTATCCTTTCTGCCTTTTCGACCTATCCAACGATGCCTTGCTATGCGGTGAAAGCGAACAGCAACCTTTCGATATTAAAAGAGATCTTCAAGGCCGGCTTCGGCGCTGATATCGTCTCGCAGGGCGAGATGGAGCGGGCCCTGCGCGCCGGAGTGGATCCCAAGAAAATCGTGTATTCCGGTGTGGGCAAGCGCGCGGATGAGATCATTGCCGCGCTGCGAACGGGAATACTGGCGTTCAACGTGGAGTCTGTGGCTGAGCTTGAATTGATCGCGACGCTCGCGGCCGAGCGGAATCTGGTCGCCCCTGTGTCCCTGCGGGTGAATCCGAATATTGATGCCAAGACCAATCCCAAGATCACGACCGGACTCTTCAGCACCAAATTCGGCCTGATTGAAAGTGAAGCCCGGGCTTTGGCCGAGCGGGTGCGTCAGCTGCCGTCGCTGCGTTTGGTCGGGGTAGGCTGCCACATAGGAAGCCAAATTGTCGATGTTGCACCTCTTGCGGAAGCGGCCGTGCGCATGACTCAGTTCGCCGCTGGTTTGCGTGAGCTGGGGCATCAGCTTGAATTCATCGACCTTGGCGGCGGCGTGGGCATTCGTTACAAGTCGGAAGTGCCGCCGACCATGGAGAGCTATGCGCAGGCGATTTTAAGCGCTGTGAAACCCACGGGTCTTAAGCTTTTGATCGAGCCGGGACGCGTTGTGGTGGGGAATGCGGGTGTGCTTCTGTGTTCGGTGCTGCTGACCAAGCGCACGCCCGAGAAAAACTTTTTGATCGTCGATGGCGCGATGAATGATCTGGTGCGCCCGACGATGTATGACTCGTATCATGAAATCAAAGCTGTGAAAGCATCGCGTGGACCCACGGAGACCTATGACGTCGTCGGTCCTATTTGCGAGACCGGCGATTACTTCGGCAAGGATCGCGTGCTGCCGCCGTGCGCGCCTGGTGATCTTATCTATCTAGCCAGCTCGGGTGCTTATGGTGCGGCGATGGCTTCGAATTATAATAGCCGTCCACGCGCGCCTGAGGTTCTGGTGGATGGCGCGGATTATCGCGTGATTCGGCGGCGTGAGACGCTGCAGGACCTTTGGGAGCTGGAGCTTTAAGGGCTTCCTGGGACTGGTGATTCTCAACCAGTCCTTATTTCAGGGCAGGGAGGAAACATGACATTTCGTGCGTTGCGCGTTCTTAAAGACGGCGTCAATCAAAGTCAGCTGGTGACCATGGACTGGGATCAACTGGCGCCGGGCAATGTCCTTATCGAAGCGGAGTGGTCGAGCATCAACTACAAGGATGCCCTCGCGATCACCGGCCGCGGAAAAATTCTGAAAAAATTTCCATCCAATCCTGGCATCGATGTCGCCGGTCGTGTGAAGCAGTCGGATGATCCGCGTTATCCCTTGGGCATGCCGGTGCTCGTCACAGGCTGCGGCCTTGGGGAAAATCAGGATGGTGGGCTTGCTCAGTATGTAAAAGTTCCTGCGGAATGGGTGATTCCCCTGCCTCCGGGTTTAAGCCCGCGGGACGCGATGATCTTTGGAACGGCTGGTTTCACGGTCGGCATCTGTCTGCATCGTTTGCTGCGGAATGATCAGACGCCCGATAAAGGCCCCATGGTTGTCACGGGTGCCAGCGGCGGCGTGGGATCTTTGGCTGTCGCCATGCTCGCAAAACTCGGTTTTGAAGTCATCGCGGTCAGCGGCAAGGATGAACAGAAAGAACCGCTGCGGGCTTTGGGCGCTGCCCGTGTGATGCGTCCCGAGGAATTGGAGTTGGGTCAAAAACCACTGGAAACCGTGCGTTTCGGTGGAGCGATTGATAACGTCGGCGGGCCTTTGCTCGAAGGCATTCTGCGGCATGTGAACCTTTGGGGGAACGTGGCTTCGGTGGGATTGGCCGGAGGCCACACTCTTCAGGCAACCGTCATGCCCTTTATTTTAAGGGGCGTGAGCATACTCGGAATCAGTTCCACGAATTGCCCAAGACCCCTGCGGGAAGAGATTTGGAAAAAGCTGGCCGGCGAATGGAAGCCCAGGTCGCTTGATGCTTTTGTGAGCCGCGAGATCACTCTGGATGCGGTGACCATGGCGGCGGAAGAAATGCTCGAACGCAAGACCAGCGGCCGAACTCTCGTGAAACTTACCTGAAGGATTTTTGCAGACGCAGGAATTTGGGGCCGAAACGATCTGAGAATTCAAGACTCAGGGCGTCCCCATCCTGCTGAATGCCGTGAATTTCAAAGTTCATGACGAAGAGCTTGCGTTCCGCATAAAGGTGCAGGTAGCCTTTTTTATAGGACCAGGTGCCCCAGCCATCCCCCAGGCGTTTCAGGTAATAGTGAAAGCGCCCGTCCTTATAAAGCTGCAATTCAATCGGATAGCTTTGATCTTCCAAAACGATTTTGGATGCGCCCGCCTCATCATTCAGGAGGGGCTGAAAAAACCCGGTATCTTTCTCATAGACTTCATAATTCCGCTCGGCCTTGTAAAGGGGCTGACAACCCACGACCAGCCAGCAGGCGAAAAAACCGGAAAGAAAGCGCAGCGTATGGGACATCCCTTGGACTCCAGGTTTGGGTGAAACGGAAGGATCATAGCATGGTGATAAAGGCTGCCAAGGTGAAAAAGCTTCTGTTGCTGTCCGGCAGCAAGGGGCAGGACGACCCTGAACTTTGCGGCGCTCCGTAGTTTATGTATAGTGGATGAGGTACATTTCAGCGGGGGTGAGCGTGAGCTACGTAACTGCACTGGACAAGGATCGGCAGCGGGAACAAATGTTTCTGATTCGTTCTATATGCTTGATTGGCGGTATTGTCTATCCCCTTTGGAGCTTCATCTATCGCTACATCCTGCCCGAATCGCACGATCCCATCGGGCCCCGTCTTATGATATCGGCGTTGGCAGGGCTTAACATTGCGTTGACGTTTTTCAAAATTCAGCGGTCCAATCTGATTCCTTTTCTTTACGCTTCCATACTGGTCATGACGGGCCACCTCGTATGGATTTCGCTCATGAACGATTTTCACCCATTCTATCAAATGGGTATTATGGTTCTGATCTGCGTGTCCGTCCCTTTTTATGAAACCCTTCCCGGTCTTTTCACCTACATTGGTGTCAGCACGGCTCTGTTTTTGACCCTTCTTTTCCTGCGGCCTTTGCAGGAACTCCTCATCTTCTACATGGCCTGCGCCACCGTATTTGTCGTCTCGACCTACGCCCTTTTCATTCGACTGACCCTGATAGAAAAGCTGAGAGCCAGTCGGGTTCAGTTCGCAGCATCAGCGGATCGGATTGCAGCCATCAATCGTGACGTCTCGTCCATCATGGAAAACATTCAGCTCGGCGTTTTCACCATTGAATCGCAGGCTGGCGAGGTCGGAGCGCAGTATTCCCACGCTCTGGAAGACATCGTGGGCTATCGCATTCCTCCCGGGCACACGATTCACGATATTCTGCGCCACACGGATTTGTCCGATGATCACAGGGCACAGGTCCATTCCGTGGTGGCGTCCATCGGCGACGATCCCATCGCGTTCACGTTGAATTCCCATGTTTTGCCACAGGAATGTCAGTTCAAAACACCAGGGGGCGGGACGAGCGTCCTCGAATGGGAGTGGAGTGTGATCGTGGATACCGATCGCAATCAGATTCAGAAGATCCTGGTCTCTCTTCGCGATGTGACCGAGTTTCGAAACCTTATGCATCAGAATGAAGAAAAGAAAAAGGAACTCAAACTCATTCTGGAAATCGTGGCCATTGATAAAAGCAAGGTCGTCACCGTCTTTACGTCCATTCGCAAGCTGCTTGATCATGCGGCCCTGGAGCTTCAGGACCAGGACCGTGTGGCGCCGGAAACCCTAAGGTTCATCTTTCGCGAAATTCACACGATCAAGGGGCTGGCCCGCAGCTTTCACCTGGAGACCCTGGCCAATCTTTGCCATGGGGCCGAGGATCAGATGAATCCTTTGAAGGAGGAAAAGGCGATCATTGCCCGAAGCCGGGTGGAGCTTATGCTGCAGCCCCTGCACGAGATTTTCAGGGATTATACCACGATTCTTACAGATAAATTTGGAGTGGCGCTGGATTCGGAAGTGCATGTGTCGCTGACTTATGCCGAGATTGACTGGATCATTCACAACCTGAAAACAGCGCTGACTTCGGGCGAGGACTTCGTGGTCCATGTGCAGGAGATGTATGATTTCATCCTGAGCAAGTCTCTCCACTCGCTAACGTCTCTCTTGGCTCCGTTTCTGGGATCACTTGGAGAGATGGCTGCGCAGCTTGAAAAGCCGGCGCCGCGCATCGACATCCAAGGGGACGATCTTGGGTTTTTACCGGAAGCCCACGACCTTCTGCAGTCCGTCTTTGCCCATATCATCCGCAACGCCATTGATCATGGCATCGAGGACCCAGCGGAACGCCTCGCCAAGGGCAAGAGCCGGGAAGGCCTGATTTCCATCATGGCCGCGCATGAGGCGGATGCTCTGCATATTTATGTTCGCGACGATGGGCGGGGTCTTAATCTTCAAGGCATCCAGGATACGGCTGTGGCGAAAGGCCTCCTGGGTCCGCATGAAACGCCGACACGGGAGCAGCTGAGTCTTATGATTTTCAAAGCGGATTTTTCCACCAGGAAAGTGGTCAATAGCATCTCGGGCCGGGGCGTCGGGATGGAAGCGGTGCAGACTTATCTGAAGAGCTTCGGTGGAACCATCCGAATCGAATTCCTGGATGCCGAGACGGACTTCGCAAGCTTCCGCTTCCATATCACGCTGCCCCAAAGCGTCCTGGATCCCGCCTCACTCGAAAGGCGTATCCGGGATACGCCCTCCGTTGCGTGAGCTGATTCAGGCCAGGGATTTCGAAACGATCTCGAAGACGTCGCGGGACAAACCTTCCTTGGCCGCGATGCGTTCGAGCTGCTTACGGATCATGGCCTGACGCGTGGCATCAAACTTCCGGAAACGACTCAAAGCATTGACCAGGACCGAGGCGACCTGGGGATTGGTGGCATCAATCCGCAGCACGTAATCGGCGACGGTCGCATAGCCTTCACCGCTTTTGTGATGGAAGCCGTTGGGATTGCTCTTCGCGAAATGCCGGAAGACCGAGTACACGCGATTGGGATTGTGCAGATCGAAGTCCGGATGCGCGAGCAGGGCCTTCACGTGCTGAAGGACATCAGGGTGCTGCGAGCTGGACTGCACCTGAAACCACTTGTCGATCACCAGGGCATCGTCTTTCCAGCGGTTGTAAAAGTCCTGCAGCGTGGCTTCGCGAGCCGGAGTCTTGAGATGCACGATGGCGCTCAGGGCCCCAAAACTATCGGTCATATTCGTGGCGGTTTTATAGTGCTCCAGAATCAGATTCTGGGTCGCATCGGTCCGATGGGCCGCAAGCAAAGCGAGGCTGGCGTTGTTCAGATCGCGGCGGCCGATGGCCTCTTTGCCGGTTTTATAGGCGACTTCACGCGTTCTTTGATAGACAGCCAGAAGCTCCTGGCTGCATTGCTCGGCCAGCTGCTGCAGGAGCCACGAACGGGCCTGGAAAATAGCCTCCATGTCCGCGTTGTCTTCACGATTGATGATGTAATCGGTGGTCGGAGCCTGAATCGACATCGCGACGAGGCGCGGATCCACTGTTGTATCATTCAAAAGAGCCTTGAAAGCTTCGACATATTCCTTGTCCAAAGCCTGAAGCGTGCCTTTGGCCTTGCCCAGTATCGTTTGAAGGGCCAGGGTTTGTCCGGCTTCGTAACGATTGAAGGCATCCGTATCGGCCCGCAGGAGCGTATAAAGTTCGGAGCGGGTCAGCTGCGCATCCAAAATCACCGGCGCCGAGAAACCGCGCAGCAGGGATGGAATCGGCTGCTCATTCACATCCTGGAAGACGAATTCAGCCTTGCTTTGATCCAAAAGCAGAAGATGCTCATGGGCTTTTTTGCCAAGCCATGTCGTTTCCAAAGCTTTGCCATTGGCACCCAGGAAAGCGACGCGCAGAGGAATCAGCTGAGGCTGCTTCGACGTTTGACCAGGTGTGGTCGGCAGGTTTTGCTGCACGCTTAATTTCAAACTGCGAGCGGCCGCATCGTAGCTTCGCGTCACGGACACCTGGGGCGTGCCAGCCTGCTGATACCAGAGTTTGAATTGACTCATGCTCTGTCCGGACACTTCCTCGACAACGGCCAGGAAATCCTCGACGGTCACGGCCTGGCCATCGAACTTCGCAAAATACCGATCCATCGTTTTCCGGTAGGTTTCCGGACCGATGATGGTATGCAGCATGCGAATGACTTCCGCACCTTTGTGATAGACGGTCGCGGTATAGAAGTTATTGATCTCGATATAGCTTTCCGGCCGCACGGGATGGGCCATGGGGCCGCTGTCCTCGGGGAATTGCTGCTCGCGGAGCAGACGCACATCGGTCACGCGCTTCACCGCCCGCGATCCCTCATCGGACGAGAATTCCTGATCGCGGAAGACAGTCAGGCCTTCCTTAAGACTCAACTGAAACCAATCGCGCAGGGTCACGCGGTTGCCGGTCCAGTTATGGAAGTATTCATGGCCCACGACGCCGAGAATTTTTTCAAAGTCCTCATCCGTCGCTGTTTCGGTGCTGGCCAGGATATATTTGGAGTTGAAGATGTTCAGACCCTTGTTTTCCATAGCGCCCATATTGAAGTCACTGACGGCCACCACCATGAAAAGATCGAGGTCATATTCAAGGCCGTAGACCTTTTCATCCCAGATCATGGCCCGCTTGATAGCATCCACGGCAAAAGGCGTTTTGGGAAGGTTCACGTCCTCGACGTAAAGATGAATGTCCACTTTGCGGCCGGAGTGCGTGGTGAACACATCGCTGGCACGACTCAGCTTGCCGGCCACAAGCGCAAAGAGATAGCAGGGCTTGGGAAAGGGATCATGCCACACAGCATAATGCCGGCCGTCCGGCAAGGGGCCCTGGTCGATAAGATTGCCGTTCGACAGAAGCACCGGGCAGTGCTCCTTGGAGGCCCGCAGCGTGGTTTCATATTCGGTCATCACATCGGGACGGTCGAGGAAATAGGTGATGCGACGGAAGCCCTCGGGCTCGCACTGGGTGTAGTAATTATTGCGCGAGAGATAAAGTCCTTCGTAGGCGAGGTTCGCGCGCGGATTGATCTCGGTGACGACTTCGAGTTCGAAGTCCTCGGGAAGGGCTTTGAGTTCCAGATGCTGCGGACTATAGTCCAGATCCTTTAAATCCAGCGGTTTTTCGTCGAGGCGGACTTCGAGGAGTTTCAACTCCGAGCCTTCCAGACGAAGCGAGCGGGGCTGTCCTGGATTATGCTGATAACGGATGGCGGAACGCACCACAGTCTTATCAGGATCCAAATCAATCGTGAGTTTCACTCGCTTCACCCAATACGAGGGTGGCGTGTAATCTTTCAATAGTACAGCTTGTGGCGCTTCTGCTTTCATAGAGCTTTCCGATTCATCCAGGAATATGAATTAAAGAGACGCCCGCAGGGAGCGCCGCCGAAGATACAGGAGCATGAAGGTCGAGCCCATCGCTGCAAGAGTCAAAAGCAGCGACGGACGTTCCCGCCAGAATTCAATGACTATGACCGGCAGCCAAAGGACGCCGCGCGTGAGCGTGCGCAGAGTCGGGCGCGCGGCAATGAAATCCGCCAAAGGCGGGCTGACGTCATAGTAAAGCTGCACCAGCTTGTGACCGAATTCGGTGACGAGCAGAACATTGTCGCGGAACCAGCGCAGGGTGTTCAAATGCGGATCCAAAGGCGAACCATAAGCAGCTGTCGCTATGAAACAGCGGGGATCTTTCACGGTCGGTTCCGGGCCGCCGCCGAGCTCGCTCAGGGTGACAGCATCAGAGGGCTGGGCCACGATGCAGCTGCGTTTCAATCCATCCGGCTGACTCTGCAGAACCACGGCATAGACCTTGGTATTGTCGAGATCCGTGATCGAGAGATTGCCTGTATTGCCTGATGTGATAACGGGAATGTTGGCCGCTTTCAGGTCATCGACTTTAAGGTAATAATTGTCGGCGCCGGTCGCTCCTGGACAATCCACGGAGCAGGCCTTGGTTTCCGCGTTCGCCGTGACCTGGCAGGCATCAGGAATTGTGATTTCGGACTGGGGGCTCGTTTCATTATAGGTATGCAGCGGAATAAAAGCTTTGCCCCATTGATCCTGCTCCACCTGAAAAGCAATCGCCCCATCGGGCGTCGCCATCTCACCGTTCGCAAGGTTGATCTGCTCCTCTTCATTCCAGGTCGCAGTCAGCCTATTTTTCGAAGGAACCACAGCGAAGCTGTCAATGACATCATTGGCCGCGACGGCCAGCTTGGGTTGGACTTCAGCATCCTTGTAATCGCTGGTGTTGGTGCTGGTGCCGGGAAGAAGCCGCATGGCGATGTAGGTGCTGGTTGAAAAAGGTGTGCCGCTCGCGTTGATTTCGAGCGTGACATAGAGGTTGCGATAGGTCTGGGTCAGATCATCGGCGGGAATCTCGAAGCGAGGACTGCCGACGGCGAAGCTGATCGTATGCGAATTGTCGAATTCCAGTTCGGGAGTCTTATCGAACTGCGAGTTGGTCGCATAGCGGGCCTTTTTTATCGAAGGGCCTTCACTGCATTTTTTCCCAGGTTCCGTATTCACGCAGATATCAAGATAACGCGTGAGCGAGCGGATTCCGTCATCCGTTTCCGCCTTGCCCATCTCATAGGTGGCGAGTTCCTGGGCCGAGATATTGCTGAGTGTGAAGGAAAGAGTGACTTTGGAATAGGTGCCTCGCTGCAGAACAGCTTTGGGCGTGTCGAGACTGATCGCGGCGTATCCGTTCTGCGACGCGAGAGTCAGCAGGCAGCTGGTGAAGAGTAAGAATTTTCTAAACACGTGATTATCTCTCGTTGAAGGGGAAATCCGACTCCACGCATCATCTCCAGGAAGGCCTTCATCTGTCAAGCTTGGAGGGAAGGCTCCCAAGTCGAAAAAGCAGAAAGCTGATTCCCGGCGCGGAAATCAGCTTTATTTTGATGCGTGTCGCATTTCTATCAGGGGTTTTTGCGGTACTTCGGCAGCTGATGCCGTGGAGGCAGACGGGTCAGATCAAACTCCAGACCATCATAGGCCAGTTGGATGCGAGGTCCTTCCGGCTGGCCGAGGCTGACCCAAAGGTCCTTATGGAATTCCAGCTGCTTTTGGCAGTGGTTCATCGCCTGCTGCAGCATGCGCTCCTCTTTGGCTTCACTGGCGCGTGGATCATGATGGGTCATGATGATATTGCGAATGCCCTCGCGCATAGCCAGATCCACGCCAATCGGAGGCGAACAGTGCCCCCAATCGTAGCGGCTGGCCAGCTCGTCCATCTCATATTGACCATCAAAAACCAGAAGATCCAGGTCCTGATAGTAGGGAAGGTCCTTGCCTAGCGCTTCAGGCGTGATGCGCTTGTATTCACCGTCGACTCCGATCAGCAGGGAACAGCCGCTCGCGTCGAAGCGATAACCAAAGGAGCCTCCGGGATGATCCAGCGCCAAAGGCGAGACGGTGAGATCGTCGAATTGAAGCTTGTCGTAGAGTTTGATCTTACGGAATTCCACGGTCGCACCTAATTCCTCCCATTTGACGGGAAAATTGATGCCGTTGAACTGGATTTTGATGAATTCCGGCGCATGGGGATGCACGTGATAGATCACCAGTTTGGTGCCGGGAATATAGATAGGCACGAAGAACGGCAGACCCATGATGTGATCCCAATGAAGATGGGTCATAAACACGGTGAATTCCGTCCGGCCCTGGGCCATGACTTCCGACGAGGCATCGGCAAAGCCGGTCCCCATGTCGACGAAGAAGCGATGGTTCTTGAAGATGATTTCATTGCACGAGGTATTGCCGCCGTAAACCAAAGGCCGGCCCAGATCACCATCACGCAGAGCGTTGCGGAATTCGCTGATGGTGCTCAAACCGGCCTTTTCCGCACGTTTGGCGTAAGAGTCCACTAGATTCACAAAAGTGTCATGGGTAATCGCGCGCGGCAAAGAGCCGCGGGTACCCCACATGCGTAGCTTCACGGATATCCCCGACAATGAAGGTTCCTGATGTTCATCTTATCAAAATGGCCAGATAGGTGCTATATGTTGGAATTCTGACGGTTTCCAGGAGCAGGCCAGCCGGGTGAAGGACGGTTTCCAGGGGCAGGCCAGCCGGGTGAAGGACGGTTTTCAGGAACGCGCAAACCGAGCTAAATGCCTTTTTGGCGTTCATGCGGCATGAAGCATGGAAATTTGCTCTGGAAAGTCCCTCCGATCTTTGTTATAGCAAGTTTCCTTAAACGAAGACACGGCTCGATGTCTCCAATCGGCCTGTGCAGGAATTAAGCTCATCGGAGAATGGAGTAGGAATGCTGACCTTACGTTTACAGCGACACGGCGCCAAACATCGTCCCTTTTACCATATCGTTGCCACTGATTCGCGCAATGCTCGCGATGGTCGCTTCATCGAAAAATTGGGCTACTACGATCCAACACGCGATCCTTCCGTCATGGAAGTGAACACTGAGCGTTTGTCGTACTGGTATGGCCGCGGAGCGAACGTTTCCGAAGCTGTCGCCACCATTCTGCGCCAAAAGAAAATCGTTCTTGAGCGCGCCAAGACTCATAAGCAAGCCTAAGTTCTCGTGAAGAACACCTGGCTTCAGATCGGCATCGTGGGAAAGGCTCAAGGCCTCCGCGGTGCTTTTTTCGTTGCTCAACGCGATGAGGATCTGCCCGAGGGTTTGGTTCGCATCGCCGTGGGCCCCGATCCTGCCAAGGCGCGGGTTTTGACCGTGTCTGAAACCCGTCGGTCCGGAGATCGCCCTGTCATTCAATGCCGGGAGCTGACCAGCCGGGAAGCCGCCGAGGCCCTGAAGATGCAGCCGATCTGGTGTGACCGCGCCCTGGTTCCCCTGCAGGAAGAATCCGAATATCTTTGGTCCGATCTGGTCGGCAAATCGGTGCTCGATTCAGAAGGTCAACGTCTGGGACGCATCACCGCGGTCGGCAACTTCGGAGCCAGCGATATCGTGCGCATTGATGCGGATGATGGGCAGTGGATTGAAGTCCCCTTCGTAAGCGCCTATTTTGATATGGATTTTCGCAGTGATTCCCAGGACTTGCGACTGACTGTTCCGGCGGATACATTCGCCGAGACTTGGACCAAAGCGTGAGCCGCAGCCTGTCCTTTATCAGCATTCATCCCCAATTCATGGAAGCCTATTTCCGCTTCGGCGTTTTCAAGGCCGCAACGCGCCTGGATATCAATCTTTCGGCCATCAATCTGCGAAGCTATGCCGTGGATAAACATGGGTCGATCGACGACAGTCCTTTCGGGGGCGGTGATGGGATGGTGATGCGCGTGGAGCCTCTGGCCGCTGCGATCCGGGCCCTGCCGCGACCGGGTCGCGTGATTTATACAAGTCCCAGCGGTCGGCTTTGGACGCAGAAGGATGCCGAGCGTTATGCGGCTCTGGATGAAGACCTTACGTTTATCTGTGGACGTTTCGCGGGCATCGACCAAAGATTCGTCGATGAATTCGTGGATGATGAAGTGTCCATCGGTGATTTCGTCGTCTCAGGCGGGGAGCTTCCCACGCTTCTGATCGCCGATTCCATTCTGCGGCAGATACCGGGCGTTTTGGGCAATGAACGCAGCGCGCCCGATGATTCCTTTGGCAGCGGCATGCGCAATCTTTTGGAGTATCCGCTCTATACAAGGCCTTTGGAATTTGAAGGGCACAAGGTCCCTGAGGTCCTTCTTTCCGGTGATCATCAAAAAATAAAGGCCTGGCGTGATGCGGAGGCTCTGGAAAAAACCAGACGCCTGCGCCCTGATCTTCTTCTGCCGCGCAAACCTTAAAGGCTCTGCGCGCGCTTCAGTCGTTCCTCGATCCATTGCATACGGGCTAAAGGCAGCTTTTTTCGCAGCAGAATGCCTTCCATCTGCTTGCGCAGCTCAGGGGCATCCGTGAGCGACCGGGCCCCGGGACACTGCGGTGCCTCCATGGTGCTTTGCATGGGATTGAGCAAAAGCTTTTGCAGTTCGCGACTTTGAAATTGATCGGGAAATAAAGCCCCAAGACGACTCAATCTTTGCAAGGCCAAAGGCTCGATGCGTCGGGCCCAGCGGTCTAAAAATGAACTTTGACCCTGGAAAGTACGAGATAAAAACGCCTGCCAGAGCGGCCAGAGCTGACCGATGCCCAGCGATTTCGTCTCCGCATAACGCTGCCAGGCCAGAGGTGGCAGGCGGCGGCGCAGATTCAAAGGCGCGGCATGGACCCCGGCGCTTAAAGGGGGTGGGGCGTCCTTATAAAGATAAAATTCAAGATTGTTTTCAAAGCGAAGATCATCAATGCGAGCCTGCAGAAGATCGTCTGCCGGCATGCGAAGCAGGGGATTGGCAAGATCATCCAGCTCTGCATACCGATCCATCAAACCCAGAGGGATCAAGCCTGCCTTGTGAATGGCCTTCAGCCAGTAGCTCAAACCCAGCCTCGCTTCGCGCTCATGAAAAAATGCATCCACCAGTCGGGCTGGTTCCTGAATGATGCCCTTCATGCCGTCCAACCTATCCTGAAGCGCTGGCACATTCCGCTGCATGCTCTGCAAAAGCCTCACGCTTTCCTGCAGATCCGCGCGATCATAAGCTTTCAAACCAAGGAGCGCAAAAACCCGTGAAATCTGAAACATCCACTGCCGCGCGCGACTGTTATAAACCATGATGCGCATGGTGCCACCGGGCAGCAGGCAGCGGCTGAGTGTTTGCAGTCCCTCAGAAGGATTCGCCAGATGATGGAGCATACCGTAGGCATCAATGTGAGCATAAGGCTCACCAAGATCCACGCGGGGATCTTCAAGATTCAGCTGCTGTAGCCGCATGGGCCTTAGCATCATCAAGGCCCTGAGTTTAGCCTTCCTGAGGCTGGGGCGCGAAAGATCCACACCTACCATGCGATGTGATCGTGGCTCCCAGCGGCTGATAATCGCAGCCTGCACATCACCGCAGCCGGCGATCAGGATCCTTTTGCGTCCTTCCCCTAAAAGATTGTGACCCAGTTTCTGCCGCACAAGACCCTGAGCGAAAAGAGATCCACTGGCATACGCCTCCTGCCACCGCAGCGGAATGAAAAGGCTGTAGTCCGGATACGGAAAGGCCTCGTACATGCCCTTCACCGCAGCGTTGATGCCTTGGACCGCCAGCTCACTCATCGGCCACGATCCTCGACATGAGGCGCGCCTGGTTTCCGGTGGTGATCATGATCGGGTAGGGCCGCAGGAACACATGATCCTTGCTGAAGTGGCCCGCACCGTAAATGCTCGGGAAACGGGCTCCTTCAAAAGCCTTCTGAAGATTTTGCGTTTGAGCGGATTTGGCAACGACGAAGGCCTGGAGGGCTGCGCGCACCGCATCGTAACCGAGGGCGGCAAAGATATCCGGCTTTTGCCCATAGGTGGTTTCATAATCCGTCACAAAACTTTGGACGCCGGCCTGGGGATCGCTCGTATGAAAGTACGAGAAATAATACTGGCTGCCGAGGTCGCCCTGCTTATAAAGCCCCTCATGATCCCAGCCGTCACTGCCCAGGAACGTGGCCTTGACCCCGGCCTTGCGGGCCTCGACAAGCAGCTGTCCCACGCCCTGATAGTAGCCGGGAAAGACCACGATGTTCGGCTGCGCGCTGGCGATTTTCGTGAGCACGCTGCGGAGGCTTTCGCCATTGCCTTCGCTCCACTCGCCCAGCATCTGTCCCCCACTTTCCGTGAAGGCTTCGGCAAAGGCTTTTCCAATCACCTCGCTGTCGGGGGAACGGGAATCGATAAGGACGGCCGCGCGGTCGCGTCGCAGGGATTTTAAAGCGAATTGCGAAAGGATGCGGCCCTGTTTTTTGTCCGTCGCGCTCATGGAATAAACGTAAGGATAGGCCGTGAGATCGTCTTCCGTTCCCCTGGGCAGGAGAAGGACGACATTGGTCTTGCTGCTGACTGCGGCTATGGTTTGGTTGGCGACATTGCTCAAGGAGCCGATCAGAATGTCAGCTTTTTGCTGCTGAACAAGGCGTAAGGCGGCCTTTTCCGCTTCCGATGCCAGGCCATGGTCATCCGCGGCGATCAATGCGACCTTATCGGCCAGTTGCGGATTCTCGCTGCGAAACTGTGTCAAGCCCAGCTTGACCCCTTGTGAAAGGGAATTACCGTAAGAGGCCAGGGGACCGCTTCGGGGATGGATGAAACCAATCCGATACAGCACATGGTCCTTCGAGGGTTTGGCGAACAAAACGGGCGACGAAAGAGAGACGATGAAAGCGAACAGCATCACCGCAAACGGAGTTGGATTCCAGGCTTTCACAAAATTTCCTTTTCTGGCAACGTGACCTTTGCCTCAGCGTATAGTTGCCAAGGCTACCCGCATTCCCATGCCGGGAAAAGCTGCAAATTTATCCTGAGATTATATCAAGTCAAACGGACGCTCGCGAGGAAGTTATGACGCAAAGCCCGGTGGAAAAGATTGAACCCTGGAGAGAACGCTGGTTGGTCGGACGAACCGGCTGGGATCAAGGGCAGGCTCACGGTGAAATGGGACGCCTTCTGGAGCATGCAACGCGTGAGGGCCGACTTCCGCCGGGTGCCCGAATTTTTTCAGCAGGCTGTGGTCGCGCCCATAATGAAGCCTGGTTGGCCGGGCATGGCTATTCCGTGGATGCTGTGGATGCGGTCCCGGAAGCCATCGAAGGGGCCCGCGCACTTTATGGCAAGGTGCCCCAGCTGCAGCTCGCCGTCGCCGACGTCTTTGCTGCGACGGCTCCGGGACCTCTCTACGATGCTGTTTTTGACAGGGCCATGCTCTGCGCTCTACAGCCCCAGCATCGCCAGGCTTATGTTCAAAAAATAAGCGAAAAACTGAAACCCAACGGTCTGGTGATGGCCATCCTTTTCCGCCAGACGCGTTCGCCGGATGGCCCGCCTTTTTCCGTGAATGAGGACGCGGCCCGGGAGTTGTTCGCGGCCCAATTCGATCTGGTCCATGCGAGCAGCTGTCCACCGCCACCCAACCCTCAAAATGTTCTGGAGGAATGGCTTTGCATCTGGCGCAAGAGGAGTCTCTGAACATGTCCCGATCCGCACAGAAATCCGATCGCGTGGCGGAACTCGCCGCTGCGATTATGCATCACAAAAGGCTTTATTATGCGGGGAAACCGGAAGTTTCCGACGCTGTTTACGATAAGCTTGAGCATGAGCTGCGGACGCTGGATCCCGAACATCCGGCCCTGCAGTATGTCGGCAGCGCCCCGAGCAGCAGCGGCGCCAAACGGCAGACGCATGATATTCCGATGCTCTCGCTCAATAAAACCTACAAGGAGGAAGACCTTGCCTCCTGGATGGGGAAAGAGGCCATCGTCGGCACTCCGAAAGTCGATGGCAATAGCCTCAGTTTGATCTATCGTCAGGGGGTTTTGGTGATGGCCAAGACAAGGGGCGATGGACGGGTGGGCGAGGACGTGACGGACAAGGTGCGGTGGATTCCTGACTGTCTGAAAAAACTGGATCAGCCGGTGGACCTTGACGTGCGTGGTGAAGTCTACTGCACGACCCATCAATTCGCGGGCCTTGTGCAGGAGATGCTCGATCGTGGACTGGAGCGTCCCAACAATCCGCGCAATATCGTGGCCGGACTCCTGGGCCGCAAGCAGCACGTGGATCTTTGCCGCTTCTTTAATTTCTTCGCCTTTGAAGCCCTGGGTCCAGGCCTGGAAAAAATTCCCACGGAGATGGAAAAGTTTGATTGGCTTGATCAGCGTGGTTTCCGCGTGCCCTCGCATAAACTTCTGCAAAGCGCCGAGGATATTTCCGCTTATTTGAGCGAAGTGAAGCGCTGGATGGAAGAAGGCGAAATCGCCTATGATGGTGCGGTCTTTTCTTATAATCGCCTCGCCCTTCATCAGCAGCTCGGCAGCACGGGGCATCACCCTCGTTACAAGCTCTCGTTCAAATGGCAAGGCCAGACGGCGATCGCTGTGATTGATGAAATCGTCTGGGCCACATCGCGGCTCGGCATCATCACGCCGGTGGCTGTGATTGATCCTGTGAACCTGAGCGGAGCCAGGATCACCAATATCACGCTCCATAACGCCGAGCATGTGAAGGCCTATAACCTGAAAAAAGGCGATCAGATTGAAATCGTGCGCTCGGGTGAAGTGATCCCCAAATTCCTGCAGGTCGTCCAGGCGAAAAGCGGAAATTATAAATGGCCTGAGAAATGCCCCTCGTGCCTCGGCAAGGTCGAGTTCGATGGCGTTCGCCTGAAATGCGTGAATCAGGATGATTGCCCGGCGCAAAGATCCGGTTTTATTTTGAACTGGATCCGCGCGGCCGAGATTGATGATCTGAGCGAGAAGCGTTTGGAGCAACTCATTCAATGCGGGCTCGTCGAGCATGTGGCCGATCTTTACCGGCTGAAGGAAAAGGATTTTCTGCAGCTGCCCGCGACCAAGGAAAAGATGGCCGCGAAACTTTATAACAATATCCAGGCCAGCTGCCAGCTGCCGCTCGCGAAGTTCCTCAATGGACTCGGGATCGAAGGGGCCGGCATGCGCACCTGGGAAAAACTCCTCGAACATTACCCGACTTTGGATGCGATCCTGGGCATGACCGAGGCGGAGCTGACCGAGATCGAAGGCTTCGCTGAAAAATCCGCCGAACAGATCGTTCACGGTTTGAAGGTGAAAAAGCCTGTGATTCAGCGTCTTCTGAAAGTCGGCGTTCAGCCCCAGGCCCCGAAAAGGAAACATGCCCCGGGCAGCGGACCCTTGGCTGGCAAGCAGTTCGTCATCACCGGGTCCTTGTCGCGGCCGCGTGATGAAATTGAAAAAGCGATACGCGAGGCGGGTGGCAAGACCGGCTCCAGCGTTTCGAAGAATACCTTTGCGCTCGTGACCAATGATACGGACACGGGTTCATCCAAGATGAAAAAAGCCAAGGAGCTTGGGATTCCTATTTGGAGTGAAGACCAGCTCATGGCCATGATGGAAGGACAATAGAAGACCATGGCAAGGATCGTCGGATTTCAGGGTTTGCCCGGTGCTTACAGTGAACTGGCCATATTGCAGTATTTTGGAAAAAAGGCAGCCCTCCGATTTAAACCCTTGCCTGCGTTTGAAACTGTTTTTACCGAACTCACCAAAGGCCGCATCACAGATGCCCTTTTACCCGTGGAGAATTCCCTGGCCGGGACCATCCATGAAAACTTCGATCATCTGGCACGATTTCCCGTGCAGATTGCAGGCGAAGTGATCCTGCGCGTGCAGCACTGCCTTTTGATTCCGAAGAGCACAAAGCCCGCGGATGTCACGACGGTGATTTCCCATCCGCAGGCCCTGGCTCAGTGCGCCCAGTATATGCGCGAGCGTGGGCTTACGGCTCAGACGTTCTTTGATACGGCCGGGGCCGCTGAGCATCTGGGGCAGCATGCGCCGGCCAGGACCGCGGCGATCGCGAGTCTTCAGGCCGCGAAGCTTTATGGGCTGAAGGTGATGGCGCGCGACATCGCGGATCGCGGAGAAAACTACACCCGCTTTTTGCACATTCAAAAGCTGAGTAAAAAGGTCGAGAAGAAATCCCGCAAGGAGGGACGTACGTTCAGCCTTATCCTCCTTTATTCTGGCGAAGGCTTTGCGCGCATCGGCCCCCTCTGCGGAATTCTGCAGAGCCTCGGCATCGAGCTGGTGCACTGCGAAGCGCGCCCGACCAAGGATGCGGCCTGGACCTATTATTATTTTCTGGAAGTGGCGGCTGGACCTGAACATCCGGCCTGGGATCTGGCGCTCAAGACTCTGGCATCCATGACGCGGACGCTGAAAGTACTTGGCAGCTATGCATCGCAGCGCTAATTTAAAGAGCTTATTTTCCATCGACCCCCCAAGGAGTCCTGCATGAGACTGACTCAGTTTGCGCCTATTTTTTTGCCTCTTGGGCTGCTTTTTAACGCCTGTGCGACGACACAAGCACCCGAGGCTGTCGTGAAGGATAAAAAGGAACACGTTTTGCAAGGTCAGCCCCAACCGGAAGTTTGGTTTCAAGGTACTCCGGAGCAGGCTTTCGCTCAGGCCAAGGCCGACAACAAACTGCTGTTTGTATACTGGGGCGCGGTCTGGTGCCCGCCCTGCAATGAATTGAAGTCCGAGGTCTTTTCCAAGCCTCGATTTGCGGAACTGATGAAGAACTTTGTCCCGGTTTATTTGGATGGTGACACCGACCAGGCTCAGGTTTGGGGCGAACGCCTGTCGGCGTCCGGTTATCCCACGGTTCTGGTTTTAACGCCAGATGGGCGGGAACTGTATCGCCTGAGCACCAGTCTGAATGAAGACGAGTTCCATGCGGCGGTTCAGCCGGTCCTGAAAGAGAACCAAAACTTCGCGGAAGCCTTCAAACGACTGGAAAACCGTGAAACCAAAGCCGACGACTGGAAAATCCTTGCATACACCAGCTGGGATCAATTGCCGGAAGGCCGTTATACAGGCGACCGGCTTTTGAATGCAGCCAAACGCGCGGCCGATAAAGTTCCGGCGAACATGCCCAAGGAAAAGGCTATTTTCGCCGCCAATCTTTTGAATCTCGCCAACATGCAAAAGGATGACAAGGAATCGGCCAATAGCCTTGCTGATATTAAAATCGAATCGAAGCGCTATCTGGATGCGATTTTTGCGAACAAGGACACGATTCAGGCCGCTCGTTCCTTTGTGAATTACAGCGCCAAGCCCACTGTGGAATTTCTCCTGGGCAAGCCGAAAGGCAAGCCCTATGACGATCTGAAAAAGCGCTGGCTGAAAGCGGCGGCTGAAATCGCGGCCAACCCGAATAACTCCGTGGACACAAGACTTGCCGCATGGAATCCGGCAATTGAATTTCAAAAGCTCGAAGCACCGGATGCCGCTGTTCCCGCCAAACTCAAGGCGGATGTTCAGGCTGCTGCCGCCGAGGCTGATAAGAATGCCGAGACAGCTTTTGAACGTCATGCTGTGATTTCGTCGGCAGCGTATATGCTGCGGCAGGTTGGGGACTTTGATGGCGCGCGGAAGCTTCTGGAAACCGAAGCCGCAAAGACCGACACGCCCTGGTACTATTACAGCAGTCTGGCTTCATTGGAGCAGGAATTGAAAAACGAAAAAGCCGCACAAACCTGGGCTGCCAAGGCTCGCGAGTCCGTAGTGGGACGTGCGAGCAGGATTCAATGGATTACCAATGACATCATCCTGAATGCCAAGATCAAGAATGCTGACCAAAAGGCCTACATGTTGAACCTTACGAAGGAATACTATGAAACGGCCACAACCTTGGATGATGGTTTTTCAGGACGCAATTGGGCGCGCGCGAAGAAAGTGAGTGATTCCTTGAAGGATTGGCACAAGGATCCGGCTTTCACGGCATTATTTTCGACCTATGAAAAGAAATGCAGTGGACTTGAGAAGGAAAGCCAGAAAAACTGCGAGAAGCATTTTGCTGAATTAAAGGATTAACAAAACCGAAGGGGTGGCCATGCGATTTCTCGTGATAGGTGGAGCAGGATATATCGGTTCTCATTTTGTATGGGAGGCCCTGCGTCAGGGTCATAGCTGTGTGGTGTACGATAACCTGAGTCGCGGCCATCGCGCATCGGTCCCCCGTGAAGTGAAGCTGATCCAGGCGGATCTTTTGGACAAGGAAACTCTGCGGGCGACGCTGCGGGAAGATCACTTCGATGGCATCTTCCACTTCGCGGCCTTTGCCCTTGTCGGTGAATCCGTTCAGGAGCCCGACCTTTACTATGAAAACAATGGGGAAGGCGTACGCTGTCTTTTGAATGCCATGCGTGCGGAAAAATCCACGGCAGGGCTGGTCTTTTCCTCGACCTGCGCGATCTTTGGAACACCGAACAAGGTGCCGATGGTGGAGCATGATCCCAAGCTTCCCATCTCGCCTTATGGCCGCTCGAAACTCGTCGCAGAATGGTTGATAGAAGATGCCTGCCGGGCCTATGGCCTGCGTGCCATGGCGCTGCGTTACTTCAATGCCTGCGGTGCGGATCCGAGCGGTGAGATTGGTGAGGATCATCAGCCTGAAACGCATTTGATTCCCAATGTGATTTCCTCGGCGCTTTCCGGCAAGGAACTTTCCATCTTCGGCAACGATTTCCCGACTCGTGACGGTACCTGCGTGCGTGACTATATTCACGTGTCGGACCTTGCGGATGCGCATATCAAGGCTGCCCAGCATATTCTGAGTTTGAAACCTGGGGCTTTTGATGTGGTGAATCTGGGGACAGGCCGCGGTTATAGCAACCTTGAAATCGTGCAGGCGGTTGAACGCGTCCTTGGGCGGAAGATCCCTTACAAGTTCGCGGATCGCCGTCCCGGTGATCCAGCCGAGCTTTATGCGGATAACACCAAGGCCAAGCAGGTGCTTGGCTTTACAAGTCGTCACTCGGATCTGGAGACGATTATCAGCACGGCCCTGGCCTGGCACAGAAAACATCCCAAAGGCTTTGCCTAAGGTTTATTTTTGCAGGTAAGGTGGGCCGCTCCGAGACGATGAGCTGGCCCGCATCCCTTCCACGATATTATCCCTCGCATTCCAGGCGCTGCCTTCCAGCCCTAAAAGTCCGGCCACGGTCGGCGTCAGCTGAAAGGTCGAGAACGGCTTTGCAGCCTTCTGTCTCAGGAATTGGAGTTCCTCGCTCTCCTGCGCGGCATGAGCCTGCGAATAGCCGATGATGAAGGGGACTTCGCGCATGGCTGGTGTCACACGGTCTTCGCTGTGACCTGCGAAGTTATCACTGTTATAGACCTCTTCCCCATGATCCGAAAAATAGACGAAGAGAGAGTCCTGGGCCGCGGCGTTCAGCCGATCCATGATGGAACCCAGGACCTTGTCCTGATAGGCCACGGCATTATCATAGTGATTGATGATAGAGCGGGCTTTGGCGTCACGGGCGGCGTTTGGAATCGGGATGTCATCCGTATCGGTGAAGCGACGCTCGGCCTTGGGATAACGCTTTTCATAGATGAAGTGCGTGCCCATGAGGTGCACGAAGATCATCTGTTTTTCGCCGGTCTTTTGGGAGGCGTCGATGACCTGATGCAAAGGGTCGAGAACCTTTTCATCAAAGCTGGAGCTGTTGTCGGCTTCACCCGCGCTCGATACATCCTGATTCACAAAATAAGTGGTGTCCGTGGTGCGACCCAGTTCCACTATGAAATTATCCCCAAAACCGCTGGGAGCCTGGTTGGAAATCCAGGTCGTCTTATAGCCCGCGGCCCGGGCAATCTCGATCATTGTGGGCCCTTCGCAATGCAGCGAAGCGGGATCAAAGCCCCGGGAACAAAAGGCTCCGATGACTCCCGGCAAAGTGCTGGCGACTGGTGCCGTGCCTTGGGTAAAGACGACGAGTCGGTCCTTCATGGATTCAAGGGATGGAGTCGTCGGACGGTGATAACCATAAATTCCCATGTGACGGCGCGTGGTTGATTCGCCGATCACGACCACGACCAGGGACGGCAGCTTGGGTTTGGTGTGACGAAGCTCCAAGGGATTGCGCGCTTCGGACCTTTGTTTCCAAAAGGTCCGGGCCTTCTCACGCGCCTGCATAACCCCCTGGTACCGGGTAAAAGTTGTAGCCAAGCGATCAACGTACGCGAGTTCATGAAAATCGAGGGCGACCTGCTTGAGCTGGCCACCTGATCTTAAAAGGGAAGGAAGAGTCGCGACCAGCGCGAGGGACATAAGGAATAACGTGGGCTTTAACGTCTGAGGGCGCGCCGTGCGGAAATAAAGCAATGTCACGACAAGCCCAAGGATCAAGTAAAGGCCTGAAGTGAGTGCCAGGGAATAGCCATAGGTATTCAGAAATTCCGTCGTTTCACTGACGTTGGAATGAAGGGTCGTTGCAAAAGTAATGATCGAGATGGGGCTTTTGAAGATGCCGATATTCATCACATTGGGCAAAGACATAAGGAAGCCAAGGATAATCACAGCGCCCCCGCACAAAGCCCCAATTCTTCGCGGCAAGGTCGTCACGGCCATCTGCAAAAGAGTGAGGCTGGCGAGAATGCTCCAGCCATGGAAATCGAGTGAGAAGACATTATCCATCCAGGATTTGAATAGGACAGGGATCGCCTGGATAGCCAAGGCTGCCAGAAGACTGATGAGTATGAAGGAGTACTTGTTATTTCTTGAAGGAATTGAAGAACCCGTATTCACTTTATACCTCAGGAGAATATTCTCTTTATAGGTTCTGAGGTCTTACAAAGTTTTACGGGAAAACGCTGTCCTGGAGTTGCGCTTTTCAGAATTCTTTAAGGTATCATGTCCGCACTTGGCCTGGATTGCGCGTAGTAGGGGAAATACTAAGGCAACAGCTCAAAGCTCCCGGCAGGCAGGCCGCCTGTCAGCAAGCCTGGATTCTGCGAATCCATCTCATAGCGGATGCTATTACCAAAACGATCCACGATCGTAATTTCGTAAATGTGGAAACGACCTGACGGATGGCGCGCATCCAGATTCAATTCCACACGCCTTTTCCCAGCCACTTCCCCAAGGTCGATGCCATAGATCGTCTTATAGAAACCCTGATCTGTCGCATGACGCAAACTCAGCTGGACCTGCTTGATACTGGATTCATCCTTTATATCCAGATCGACGAAGGCACGCTCGTTACGCTTTTGCTGGGGGGTGATGAAGGCAAGGCCCATCAATTGCGGCGCCTGGCTTTCCTGCTTGAGCCCCTGATAAACGGTGAAACGAGGCGCTGGTATCTGGGTGTCGGCAAGCAGGTTCGAATTTCCATCCAGACTGTAATAAGTGCGGTTATCCATCGCGTCTTCAAATCCCAGGCTATCCAAACGATACTCGCCATCGACAGTCAGATGCGGAATCTCCATATCAATCCGATAATTTTGACCGTCGAGCTTCTGCCACTGAAGGATGGGTTCCAGGCTCTGAGCCCCGGACCGCATGACCAGGCGTATCCGCTGCAGCTGGGAATTCTCGTCAATCACCATGTTAAACGAGAGTTTGCCGCCCGCTTCGATAAGCTCAGGCAGTGCCGACATCTGAAGTAGCACGGGACCGCGGCCATCGTTGTCATAGGACCAGTTCACCATGGACGCAGGACTCAGCCACGGATGCCCAAAAAACTCGGTCCAGGCTCCTACGCTGAACAGCGAAAGCTTGTGACCGAGAATATCCGTCAAATCCAGGTTACTTACATAAACTTCGCCGTTGGCAGGAAAGGCATCCACAGGAAAGACCAGCTGATAACGCCCAGCCCCCAGATCACGGCTCGCAAAGGGTTCGCTATTGATGCGCCGGTAGATCGAGGAATCCGCATAAGCAAGACTCGCAAAGAGCGAGCGGAGGGGCAGATCCGATCCCACAGTGATCTCCAGGACCAGGTGTTGATCCTGCCGATAAAGAATAGGGTTCTGGGTCAAGGCCAGCGGCGTGGTATTCGAAGCCTGAAAGAAGTTCAAGATCCTAAAATCAATCGCACTGTAAACGTTCACATCCTGGCGATCACTTGCGTTTTCACCGAGCAAACAAAGACTCCAGACTTTGTCAGGTTCAGTACTGATCATACGCGGATCAATGGTGATCGCCTGATCCAGCGGAAGACTTGAGCTGTAAACGCTCAACTGGTCACAGGCGAGTTCATCCTTGGGGCCGAGTGCATAACGGTAGGCGGTTAAAGCGGGGCCCTTCACGAAGCCGGTCCAGGTCTCCTGAAGAGTCATGGGCACAGTCTGATCGAGGGAGGCAACGAGGCCCTTTTTCATGACGCGGAGAGCCGCCACATCCTGATCGCTTAAACGCAGGCGTTCCATGCGATCATTGGCCGCATAAAGAAAACAGTAATCCATAACCGAACGGGTATCATAGGTACCGAGCTGCAGCGCATCCTCACCTTCGCCGGAGGTTTGATCCTGCCCGCAGCTTTTATTATCACGACGATTCATTTCATGATGAAGACCCAGAGCATGACCAAACTCATGCAGGGCAATATTGGATGCGCAGACGCTGCCGGAAAAAACACCAGCGCAGCGGCTTTTCAAACCCATGACAAGGTTTTGCGTCAAACCCGAATTCTCACGACCAATCTTGATGGTCTGACTGACCCCGGCATTTTCATCGAAGCTGATGCGGATGCCAGCGTCGCTTGCGTTACATAGGTTCCAGCCTGAAAATTGGATGCCAGCCCGCGCATATTCGGAGCTTACAGCCTCTTGAATGATGGCACGATCGCGTTCAAAACCCCGGGCCTGTTCGAAGCAGACAGGAATCATATCCTGAAGCCAACGATCATCCTCGCGGCTCACGTAGGCATCGAGTTCTGCATGATTGTGGGGGCGTTCACAGGCGGCCACGAGCAGCAGGAATAAAGCCAGGTTGCGAAGATGATTCATGAAAATCCATCCATGAAATGCGATGTTTATGACGCGGAGCTTATCCTTGTGAGTCATTTTGCTCTTGACCGGAATTGTGGGAGGCGCAAAAAAATTCCGAGATCCTGATGCGAGGGATCATGGCAGATTGAGGCTGAATTGCAGACAGAATTCAGGAGTTTGGGCGCGAACGGTTCGCATTTGTAACCGGGCGCCCGTCGGGTCAAAGAAGGCCTTAGGACTTCACCTTGCCATCCAGAGTCAGAAGACTGCGATAGAGTTCGGGTCGGCGATCGCGGAAGAATCCCATGCCGGCTCGAAAGGTCCGAGCCGCAGCCAGGTCGAGTTCTGCGGTCAAAAGCCCCGAATAGTCCGCTTTCTTTTCCACCAGCTTATCCCCACGGTAATCACAGATAAAACTGTGGCCGTAGAAATCACAGCGGCTGTTTTCAAAACATTCGGTGCCGATGCGATTGGCGGCCGCCACATAACAAGAGTTATGAACGGCATGACCAATCATCGCGCGCTGCCACATATCAGGTGTGTTCGGAGTCTCCACCTGGTCCGCGGGTTCCGAACCAATGGCCGTGGGATACAGAAGGAGATCCGCTCCCTGCAGGGCCATCGCGCGAGCGCACTCGGGAAACCACTGATCCCAGCAGATGCCGACACCGATCGAACCATAGCGGGTATTCCAGGTTTTAAATCCTGTGTCACCGACGTTGAAATAATATTTTTCCTCGTAGCCTGGGCCATCGGGAATATGACTCTTCCGATAAATGCCCATCAAAGAGCCATCCGCGTTGATCATCGCAAGGCTATTGAAATGGGCCTGGCCCGCACGCTCGAAAAAGCTCACCGGCAGCACAAGTTTATGCGCTGCGGCCAGCTTTTGCATCTGACCCAGGAAAGGATGACCTTCCACGGGATGGGCCCAGGCGAAGTATTCCTCGCGTTCCAGCTGACAGAAGTAATGGTTTTCAAAAAGTTCGGGCAGAAGAACCACCTGGGCTCCCTGCTTCACGGCTTCCAGAACATAGCTTTCGGCCTTGGCCACATTCTCGGCCATATCCCGGCTCATGGACATCTGGACAAGGGCCAGTTGCATTCGGCTCATGAGTTTATCCTCTTGGCTGCTGCTGCGTCAGACAATGAAAGCTTCCACCGCCCATGATGATGTGCCGTGATGCGAGCCCAATCACCTCGTGCCGAGGGAAGACAGAGCGCAGGACATCAAGGGCGGCGGCATCGTTGCGGTCACCATACTGGGGCACCAGCACAGCGCCGTTGGCTATATAGAAATTCGCATAGGTCGGCGGCAAACGGGTGCCGTCTTCCAGGAATAATTTTTCATCCGGCAAGGGCAGTTCGACAACGCGCATGTCGCGGCCATTTTTCAGACGCGTGCTGCGAAGAATGTCAAGGTTCTCCTGCATGCGGCCATAGTTCACATCACTGCGATCGGTCGTCACAGACGTCAGCACCGTGGCCTCATCCGCAAAACGCGTGATGGTATCGACATGACCATCGGTGTGATCACCTTCGAGTCCATCCTTCAGCCAGATCACCTGATCAAGGCCGAGATACTGCGACAGGAGTTTTTCAAGATCCGCCTTGCCCAGCTTGGGATTTCTGGTCGGAGTCAGAAGACACTGCTCGGTCGTGATGCAGCTGCCTTCACCGTTGATTTCGAGCGAACCGCCTTCCATGATGTAAGGCGCATCGAAACGCGGCAATTTAAGGATCTCGGCCAGGGCCAGCGGCACCTGATTATCGAGTTCGTAATCGTATTTGCCGCCCCAGGCGTTGAAGCCCCAGTTCACAAAGCTCGAGGCCGGAGCCTGAGCGCTGCTGTTTTTTCCCTTCAAAAGGAAGAGGGGACCGTTATCACGCATCCAAACGTCGTTCAGAGGAATGCGATGCAACGTGATATTCCGCACGCCCTCAAGGGCGGCTTTGGCCGTCGACTCGGCCTCGGCATCGCGCACGAGGAGGTGGACGGGCTCAAAGCGGGCCAGGGTTTTGACGAGCGCACTATATTCCTGACGCACCTGGGTCAGGTGGTCGAACCACATTTCTTCATCAAAGGGCCAGCTCATCCAGGTTGCGCTATGGGGCGCCCATTCTGCTGGCATGGAAAGACCAAGATCACGGGGCAGACCGCTTAAAACCTGGGACATTGTTTGGGACTCCTCGGGAAGACTCTGCTTGCGAAGGTAGTTTAATAGTGCGAGTTGGGCAGGCTTGCAAGGTCCAATTAGGCAGAGGGATGGAAATCTGGCCCTAAGTTGACGTGGTCAAGCGAGAGGGCCAGAGGGAAGAGATTTTTAGATTTTTTTCCACTCAAGACTGCCTTTGTGCAGCTGAGGGTAGCAGTGTTTTTTGTCGTCCGAGCAGACGAAGGCTTTCATCGTATAGTCGACTTTGCCGGTTGGGGCGGCGCCGTCAAGCTCGGCCTTGACCTTGAATCCTGGAAGCTTTTCATCGAAGGTCTTCGTTTCGAATTTGCCGTCCTTGGTTTCCAGCTTCAGGCCTGTGGTGTTGACGAGCTGGAGCGACCAGGGGCCGTCCTTGCTGATCTGCATGCCCTTGTCGGGCTTGATTTTAAATTCCATCTCCACCGCTTTTTCTTTCACGGCGCTTTGCGCTTCCACGCTGGAATGTTTTTGACCAAAACCAGTCAGGAAAAAAAAGCTGCCGGAAAGGAGCAGAGCCGAACCCAATAGTTTACGCATGATAAACCCTCAAATGAAACGTCAGTGCATCGAAGTAAAGCGGCCTCGACGCAGAGCCCTTTTCTTGACTATATTTTTTCTTTGAACCGAAAGCACCGAAGGCAAAGCTTCCAGACGGGAAATCACCGTCTCCAGATGAGCCAGGTTTTTTACACCGAGTTCGAATTCAAGAATACCCGTCAAATCATTTTCAACCTTGACCTCGGCCTTGTGAACGTTGACCCCGTTGTTGCTGAGCACGGTCGTCACTTCCGCCAGCACACCCGGCTTTTCCTGGGTTCTGAGGCTGATCGAACAGCGATGATACGCAGCATCCACCTGAGCCTTCGACCATTCCACCTGAATCTTCCGGGCCGGATCCATATCCAAAGCGCGGGGACAGGTGCTGCGATGAATGGTCACGCCACGACCACGCGTGATGAAACCAATGATGGGTTCACCCGGCAGCGGCGAACAGCATTTGCCGAGACTCACCAGCACATCATCATAACCGGAAACCAGAATGCTGCCATGCGAAGTTTTAATCGGCTTGTCGGGTTTCGCCGGCTGATCGAGTCCCTGACGGTGAATCTGCTCCTGGATCGTCTCTTTGGGTTCAGGCGCCGGCAGAGCCTTGGCCAGAATATCCTTGGGATTCAGGCGTCCGTAGCCGATCGCAATCAGAACGTCTTCCAGGTTGCTTTCCCGCGCGACCTTCACAAGCTTCGCGGCATCGCCGGACTTTTCGAGTTCATCGAGCGTCATGCGGCGTTTTTCGAGTTCCTGCACCAGGAGGTCGCGACCGAGCTTACGGCTCTTCTCGCGCTGTTCGCTGCGAAGGAAGGATCGAATCTTGTTCCGCGCCTTGGACGTGACGATGAACGCCAGCCAGTCCTTGCTCGGTCTTTGGTGGGGCGAGGTCAGAACCTCGACGATATCCCCTGATTTCAGGCGCTTTTTGATCGGCGACATCTGGCCGTTGACCTTGACGCCGATACATTTCGTTCCGATATCGCTGTGAACGGCAAAGGCAAAATCCAAAGCCGTCGCGTTCTGCGGCAGGGACAGTACGTCCCCTTTCGGTGTGAAGACGAAGATCTCTTCATCGAAAAGGTCGACCTTAAGGGCTTCGAGGAATTCATCCGGATCCTGAAGCTCGGTCTGCCACTGCATGATCTGCCGCAGCCACGAAAATTTCTGCGAGTCACTGGCGTGAACGCTCTTATCCTTGTCCTTATAGGCCCAGTGCGCGGCCACACCGTATTCACAGGTCTCGTGCATTTCCTTGGTGCGGATCTGAATCTCGGCCGGCTCTCCGTTGGAACGGATTACGGTCGTATGCAGCGACTGGTAAAGGTTGGCCTTGGGCATCGCAATGTAGTCTTTAAAACGCCCAGGCATCGGTTTCCACATCGCATGCACGACACCCAGGGCCTCATAGCAGTCCTTGATGCTCGGCACGATGATGCGGAAGGCAAAGAGATCGTGGATGTCCTCGAATTCGAGATGACGTTCGATCATCTTTTTATAGATCGAGAAGAAATGCTTGGGACGGCCATAGACCTGAATCTCGGTGAAGCCGTACTTCTTCAGTTCCTTCTCAAGGACTTCTTTCACTTCATTGATATACGCCTGGCGCTGGGATTTCTTGGACGAAATCTTCCGACGGATTTCCTGATAGACTTCGTACTTCAGCGTGCGCAGGCACAGATCTTCCAGCTCGCTCTTGATGCCATAGATGCCAAGGCGGTTGGCGAGCGGCGCATAGATGTCCAGGGTTTCCTGGGCGATCCGCTTTCTTTTTTCGAGCGCAAGATTATCCATGGTCCGCATGTTATGCAGGCGATCGCAGAGCTTGATCAGGATAACGCGCAGATCCTTGGCCATCGCCACGATCATCTTGCGGAAGTTTTCCGCCAGCTTTTCCTCGTTCGAACGGAACTTGATCTTGCTGATCTTGGTCAGACCATCGACGAGGTCACGCACCTCGGTGCCGAAGAGCTGTTCGATTTCCTCGAGGGTGGCGTTGGTATCCTCGACCGTATCATGCAGGATGGCAGCCACGATCGAGGGCGTATCGAGCTTGAGGGTGGCCACGATGCTGGCGACGGCCAGGGGGTGTGTAATATAAGGCTCACCCGATGCCCTTTTTTGAGGCGCATGACATTTGGCAGCGTATTCGTAAGCCAGCTCGATCGGTTTTTTGTCGATCTGAGGCATATAGGTTTCAAGACTCCGAAGGAGACCTTGATATTCTTCCTCGGGAGTTGTGGGGGTCTTGAGCGGCAATGTGCTGTTCGGATTCGGTATTTCTTTTTTAATTCGATCGGTTGTCATGCTCTCGACCTGGCCCGGAACCGCATTGATTTCGCGACCTTTGGATGGTTGCCGGGCTTCTGACATTCAGCCGCCCAGTTGCTTCTTAAGTCCCTTTATCCAATCGGCAGTTTTGAACTCTTCATTGAGTTTCTCACAGAGAAGCAATCCTTCCTGCTGTCCCCTATGTTCCGGTTTATCACTCAGGACGAGGGTTTTCAACTCGGCAAAGGCTGTTTCGAGGTCACGATTGATAAGGAACACATCGTAATCTTTAGCGTTTTTTATTTCATCCATGGCGTTTTGAAAGCGAAGCCAACGCTGCGAAAGATTATCGGATCCCCGCGATTCGAGCCGTTCCCAAAGGTCCTTTAAAGTGGGCGGCAGGATAAAAATACTGACCGCATTGCTCAAAAGGTGCCGCGCCTTCTGCCAGCCCTGAACGTCGATTTCCAAAAGAGGGTTTTTTCCCGCTTTTTCAATGCGTTGCAGCTCTTCAAAGCTGGTTCCGTAAAGGTTGCCGTGCACCTCGGCCCATTCGATGAAGGCCTTGCGCTGGATCATCGCTTCGAAGTCATTCCGCGAGACAAAATGATAGTGGTCGCCTTCCTTCTCGCCCTTGCGCGGGGAACGGGTCGTGTGACTGATCGACATCTCCAGCTGAGCGCATTCTTTCAGCAGCCGGCGGTTGAGAGTTGTTTTCCCTGCACCTGATGGGGCGGACACCACAAATACTGTCATGATTCGAAAATACTCCTGCACAAGCTGTCTGTAACTTATTCGATGTTGGCGACCTGTTGCCGAAGACGCTCGACAGCCTGTTTGAGGCTCAGCGAATGCTGGGCGACCTCAAGCTGCGTGAGTTTATTCGAGATCGTGTTCACTTCTCTATGCATTTCCTGGCATAGAAAATCCATGCGCCGACCGACTTCCTCGCCGCCTTTCAGCAGTCTTTTGAATTCCACTTCATGCGCGTTGAGCCGGGTCAGTTCCTCTTCGATATCGGATCGATCGACCAAAAGGGCGACTTCCGCGAGCACGCGCTCTTCAGGCAGCATGCTGCTGATTTTCTGTCCTGTGTCCTCAAGGGAGCTCAGGAGACGATCCAGACGTTTTTTATAGTTGTCGAACAGATGTTTCTGTATGGGCTCCCGCTTGGCCACGATTGCCTCGCGATCGCTCTGCATGCCCTCGATGATTTTCAAAAAGGCCGGCTCCAGAGCCTGGCCTTCGCTTTTCCTTTGCACCAGAACATTGCTGAGGGCCTTATCCACGGCCGCAAAAATTCCGGCTTCGTGAGCGCGCACCTGCTCCTCGCTATTGACAGCGAATTGATTTTCCAAAACGCCGTCGAGTCGCAGAAGTTCATAGGTGCTTAAGGGTTTCAGGTTCACTCCAGCGGCCTGAGCCAGAGCCTGGCTGCTGGCCAGGTAATGGGACACCGCCTTGGCATTCAGTTGAGGCAGTCCGGCGTTGCGGTCGTTCGGCACCAGATCGAGGAAGACATCGACTTTGCCGCGCAGAATTTTTTCTTTGACGCGATTGATCAAAGCCGGCTCCAAGGCAATTAGGCTGCGCGGCATTTTGATGGAGATGTCGCAGAAACGCGAATTGAGCGTGCGAATCTCACAGCGATAGGTGGTGGTCGGACTGGTTGACTCGCCACTGCCAAAGGCTGTCATGCTTTTCAGGCTCACGATGACTCCATGGGTGATTCTTGGGGCGAGAATCGCAAAAAAACTCTTTCATTCGATCAACTTTTGGAAAATACCCGCCTGGAAGTCTTTGTTCAACCCATCTTTCGGCCAAGGACACGCTGTTTTCCTGCTGGTGGAATGGGGCCGTTTTGAGGTACCATGAACCAAAGAGGCTTTTCCGGCCTGGGTTTCAGGAAGAGAGAGGAACGTGGTCAGCTTCAACCTGGTCTTTCATGTCGCGTCCGCGCTCGCTTGTGTGCTTCTCATCTATGCTTTGCTAAGACTGCAAAGCCTTGTGCGCTTTCATGGTCAGCTTTGGCAAAGCCTGGATTCGGCCCGGCCGCTGATTCAGTTGGATTGGCCGGCTTTGTTTCTTTCGAAGTTTGGCAAAGCCCTTGCGATTCCCGTGGAAGGCCCGACAGAAAAAGGCCAGCCTTGTCGCATTGAAATGGGAACCTGGACGGCCGCGCATCTGGAGCTGCATTTCACGCGTATCCATTGGTCATCGCCTCAGGAGCTGGTGATCGAAGCGCGAAATCACGACCGGACCGGATCGTGGAGCCAGCAGTTGGAAGAAGCCCTGGGTGGTGCGGTTCGTGTTCATATCAAAGCGCCCCTGCGTTAATTGAGTAAAGGAGTAGGATGACGATGGCTGGACAGTGGAGCCGTCTTTTGGTTTTGGCAGGTCTGATCGGAACGGCGGGTTGCCAAACTTTGGAAACCGGAGCCCCGACGGAAAAACCCCAAATCACCCGCGATATGAGCCTTGAAGATGCCTATCGCAAAGCCGTGAGTTACGGCGCCGAAACTCTGCCGGAACTGCGTGAGCTGGCCAAGGATCGCAATCAGATGCCGGAGCTGCATAAGATCGCGGAAGTCGATCTTTTGAAAGAGTACGATAGTCTGCCGACGCCGGTGCTTTTGAATGTGGCTCATGTTTATCGCGTGAGCGGCAACAGCATGAATCCTGAAATTTTGAATCGCCTGGCTCGCTCGAAGCAGGAAGCGGTCCGTCGGGTGGGTTGGCGTCTGGCGGCTACGCGTCCATCTGCAGAAGTGGGGCGCGCGATTGAAAGTCTTTTGAGCGATGCTCTGACCCGCGGTCGTGAATCGGATATGCTGGTGCCGGACATGGCGAGTGCGATTCAGGAAAACGGCATCAAGAACGCTTACAGTTTCCTCGTCCTCGGTCTGATGCAGCAGGGTGCTCCTGAGTACGCGAATGCGATGCTGGCTTTGGATGCCAATCGCGCGTCCTCTCCCTTCATTGATTATCTGAACAAAGCCGATCTTGAAGATCTGCGGCAGCTGAATCAAAAGACGATCAATCTTCTGACCTGCACGGTGATCTTCCGCTTCTTCTCGGAAAATCCTTTGCCTTTGAATCATCCTGGTCTGCCGGTGATTTTCCAGTATGCCGTCTCACGCAACCGGGCTCTTTCGGAAATGGCCTTCGCGGTTTTGGAAAAGCATATTCCCGACAATCGATTGGCTTTGGCTGTGCTGCTCTCGCGTCAGCCGGTTCCAGTCCAGGTGGCCTTCATCGAAAGCTCGCAGCGCGAATCGACCGCCAACATCCGTCTATTCCTGGATGATATGAAAGAGGTCGCGCAGCAGAAGGAAGTGATCGAAGAGCTTAACTCGCAGCAGGGCGCTGTCGAGAAATAAGCCAGCCGACCAGTCTTTTCCTTGTTTCCTCGGCCAGGGGCAGAAGAAAATGATTCGCCCCCTGGATCAGCTCACAGCGCTTCCCCAGACTCTGACCATATGTTGCTGTCGCGAGACTGTCTCGCGTTCCATACAGCAATAGTATCGGAAGCAATAAGTTCTTCAATTCCTCTTTCACATTTCTATTTTTAAAAATTCCGTCGACGAAGGCGGGATAGCTCATACGAATGTCCGGGTCCAGCCGAATGGGAAAGCGGGCGCGCCGCACAGGACCAAAGGCCGGAAAGCTTGCATCCCAACCGAAGCCACGGACCTGCCGCCACCAGGTCTTCTGAAAAAAACTCAGAGCCTCGTCGACCAGAAAAGCCGCCGACAGTTCCACTCGCTCCGGTACAGCCATCAGCACAAGCGCCCGCCAGGGCATGGCAGCTTCGGAAACCTGCTGCAGAGCTGCAAGAGCGCCGAGGCTATAGCCAACCGCTTCCACCTCTTTTAAAGCGGGAAGAAGCTCGGGAAGTAGCCTGGGAAGAAAGGATCCGGCCCGGGCGAAGCTGGCTTCATGAAGGATCGTGCTGCTTGACCGGCCGTGGCCAGGAAGATCGAAGGTGAAAACCGCGCGGCCTGTTTTCAAAAGATCAAGGATTAAATATTCCCAGCAGAATAGGGCATCATTGCCCGTGCCGTGAAAGAGGACGGTGACCGTTCCCGAGAACGCGGGACCGGGATGAAAAAGGTGATAGCTGGTGCGCGCGTCGCGAGTCGGATCATCGCATTGCCCAGAGGTATACGAAGCACCGCGTGTGGCAAGCTCGGCTTGCAAGGCTTTGGGCAGAGGCATTCCTGTTCGCAGCACGATAGGATTCAAGTTCAACATTCTCCAATTTACTGCAGTTGACGAAGTCAAAGATCCTCGATAGCCTGATAAATATATTATTAAAGGGGCTAGGCTAGCAATGGAGCGATGTACTGGTCCGTTACTGGAAAACTATCTGGCGACCTACGGCTGGACGTATCGAAGTAGCGGCACTCATGAATGGACGACAGGATTCCAAGGGCAGGATCGCAGTTTTCCCCTGCGCATCAGTCTTTCGGATACGTGGATCTCGTTTCACATCGAGCCCTATCTTGGTCTGGACATCGACTGGGAAGCCTGGCCTGAAATCGCCCGCTGCCTTCTGGAACTCAATGGCCGCAGTTCCATGGTGCGTTTGAGCCTTTGCGATCAGGGCCGCATCGAGATGAGCCTTGAAGTCTTCAACAAGCAATTCTGCTATGAATCTTTCTGCACCTGCATGGGTCTTTTGGGGTTTTACGCTGACCAGTTCTATGATGAGATCCTGGGCCGCCTGGATAGCATCGGGTTTAACTATACGGAAAGCTTGAAACTTCTGACCTGACTTGCCCCACTTCCCAAAGCCCTGACATGGATACCCCCTTAACTTAACGGGGAAAGCTCCGATAAAGACGGTGAGTATTTCCGTAGCAGGAGCACAAGGTCCATGTCGTCACCGGAACCCGTGACAAAAATCGGGCCCTACGTCGTCGAATACGAGGTCGGATCAGGAGGCCTCGGGCGCGTATTTCGTTCAACCGATCCGAAGACCGGTCGGGCTGTTGCGGTTAAAATCCTGCATGATCGTTATCAGGAGAGTCGGAAATTCCTCGGCATCTTCCATCGTGAACTTCTGATCGTCGCACGGCTGAAGCATAAGCACATCGTTGAGTATATAGATGCGAGCTTCGATCCGCCCAGCTGTTATATCGTCACGGAATTTATTGATGGCTGGTCGCTCTATAAAATGATGCGGCACTTCGGGAAGGTTCCGCCTTTGGTGGCCCTCTGCGTGGCGATTGATATACTGCAGGGTATTGATTATCTGCATCTGCACGATACGATACATTCCGATCTTTCCAGTCCCAACGTATTGATTTCCAATACCGGGAAGGTGCTGCTCACCGACTTCGGTTTGGCTTGCAACGGGGAAGTGGAAAACTATAAGAACTATATGGTGGGGACGCCGGGGTATTATTCACCGGAGCATGTGGTGGAGTCGTCGATCACCCCCCAATCCGATCTTTACTGCGTGGGGCTTTTGCTGTTTGAAATGGTCACGGGTGAAAAAGCCGTGAAGGCCAGCAAGAAGCGGGATGAAATCCTGTCGTCCATGAAGAATATAGATTTCTCGGCGATTCGCTGTGATGATCGCCGTATGCAGTCGATGCTTCGGAGCCTTCTGAAAAAAGCTTTGAAGTTTAAGCTCGGCAGCCGCTATAAGAACGCGGAATCCATGATCGTTGATGTCTATAAGATCCTGAAGCGCTTTGATATCCGCTATTCCCGATATGCCATCCGCCAGTTCCTGGCTGACGGTGAACTCGCCGCGCCCCTGCCTGAGAAATACATCCAGGATATTTATGCTGGCTACGAGCGCAAGTGAGATGGCTGCCTTTCCAGAGTGAAAATCAGTTCTTCATGCGATAGGCCTCTTTCAAGGGTAGAACGCTCTGGGTCCAGACCTCCTGAAAGCCGGATGGATCGGCATCAGCTTTTATGATCATCTGCTGGTAGATGGCTTCCTGAGCCGGCTCGATGCTGTGATTCAGAATCATCTTCAAAGCGTATTCTGAGAAATCCCGAATCAAAAAGCCGAAAATTTGATTTTTTAGAGCCGGTTTAACTGCATAAATTCGTGCATTTTCCAGGATCAACTGCCCATAGGCGATCAGCGTGAAAAGTTCACCGTTGGCCAGCATGAAGTCGACGTTCTTCTGCTGTGCTTCCGTGGGCGGTGTTTCGCTGATGAGTTTTTTGAAGAGGCTGATCTGCTTTTGGAAGAGCAGGATATTGGACAGGTCTTCGCCTTCGAATGCGCGGCGATAGTCACCAAAGCGAATCTCTCCCAGACCACCGGAATTCTGTCGGAAAAGATAGGCATCATCGACCGCCTCGCTTTTCTGCGGAACATCGGGATAGGACACATGACCGAAGAAATAATTTTTGATGAATTTGATGATCAGGGCCATGTTCACATGTGTGGTGCCTTCCAGCTTGGGCAGCATGCCGATGTCACGAATGGCCATTTCAAAATAGGTGTCCTGCTCGAAACCCTTGGCGGCGATGATATCATGCAGCATGCCAACCACTTTCTCGCCCTGGCCCGTCACCTTCATTTTCATGATGGGGTTGAAGAGGAGATAGCGGCGATCCTCGGGTGAAGCGACGCGCATATAATCACAGGCCCTGAGTCCAAACAGTTTCATGGCCACAAGGCGCGCATAGGCTTCGGTAAAGAGTTTCTTCACATGGGGAAAGTCCGTGACCTGACGCTTGTAAAGCTCGCGATTCGCCGCATGATCGATCGCTTCATAAAAGGCGTGTGTCGCGATGCCGATCGAAGCAAATCCCAATTCAAACTTGCCGATGTTCACGGTGTTGAGAGCCGCATTCCAGGCCTGTTCCCCACGGTGGAGAATATCCTTGTCCGTGACCGTGTAATCCTTCAGTTCATACTCCGCGACAAAAGCCGGACGCACGCCTGAAGTCGCAATCTTCTTTTTAACTGTGTATCCGGCTTGTCCAGGGCGCGCGACGAAGAACACATAATCGCCGGTGGCAGCGAATTTGCCAAAGGTGGACACCATCGCGGCTTTATTGCCGTTGCCGATATAATATTTGGTGCCATTGGCTTTCCAGCGACCCTCGCCATCCTGGGTTAAAGTCATGTCTGTGGAATAAATATCAGCACCGTGGGCCTTTTCTGAAAGACCGAAGGCAAAGATGCCTCCGTCCTGCAGAGCTGCAGCTGCTTCATTCCTGGCGTTTTCGTTATCGCTCATCCAAATGGGGCCCAGGCCCAGAATCGACACCTGCCACGCATACCAATAGGAAAGTCCGTAAAAGCCCAGGATCTCGTTAAATTCACTGATCCGCCACATATCCCAGCGGCTGTCTTTGGAACCATAACCCGCACGGGTCAAAAGTTGGGCAAAGATTTTTTCCTCACGAACGAACTGAAAAAAATCATCGTGCCACGTCGAATTTTGGTCATCATTTTTTATTGCGGCCAGACCCTTCTGTTCAAAAAAGCTGATGGTCTTTTCGATCAGGGCCTTGGATTTAGGATCTGGATGGAAGCGGTTATAGTGCTTGGGATTCAAGAGCAACATGAGGTTCTCCCGTCTGTCTGCTGTGATGGAGCCTCAGGTTAGCCTGCTTTGCGAATGACGCAAAGTTATTTTTCGTCGCCTGGTTTCTTTTTTCTTTGGCTGCAGCGTTTTACCGCCGCTCATACAAGACGAACCATTCGGCTATTCACGATCCTGGAACGCCTTTCTCACCCACCGGATAGATCTGGTAGTCGATGCGAATGAGCATGTCGCCGTCTTCCGTAGCCATTTCATTTTGCATCCGCAGCATTTCATCGCGCAGAGAGTCGAGTTGTTTTATGTAGGCTTCCTTGCGGACGCTGACATGGGCGCTGCGAAAACAGGCAAGGTCCCGCTGCGTGGCCCAGGTGTCCATGGCAAGCTTGCTCTGGTCCAGGCCCTGCTTTAGGAAATCCAAAACTTTGCTGAGTTCAGGCTGAGGGCCGAGCACCATCACATGCCGCGCTTCATCCTTGAGTTGGTAATGATCGTTCAAACGAATGACCATGCCTTCGCTGATCAAAATTTGAAGGGCATGATCCACTTCGATCGCATGCTGACGACCGAAGAATTGGATGAGTTCACGACGCGTGGGGCGATTTTTATAAAGACCGAAGACGGAGTGGATCTGCAGGATCAGCTGATGCGTCACCAGCCGGTCCGAGGCTCGATGAATCTCGCCCTGGAGACTTTTGCGCAAAGCTTCGAGATGCTCATAGCGGGCAGGATCCACGTCCTCGCCCGCGTCGATGCTTTGCTCGATCTCCAAAAGAAGTCGGCAGTACTTAAGAGGGAAGCCCTTCACCCCCATCATGGCGAGGCAGGGCTCCCAGAGGCGCGGGACGAGGACGCGGCGTCCGCTCAGTATATCCGCGATATGTCCTTTCGAACTGAGCCCGAGCTGCTTCGCAATCCAGGCATAGGAATACTTGCTATTCTGCTGGCGGTGCCAGGTGAGAAGCCGCCGCAGGGCTTCTGTGCCGCTTCCGGCGGAGAGGAGGAGTTCGATTGTTTCGCGCATCCCTTATCCTTCAATAAGAAGAAAGGTTCGCAAAACTTAGTGTTTTTGCGAACGCCTTGGCCCGTTTAGATTGCGGGGCTGAAAACGAGTATTCTTTCATTTCAATATCTTAAGGCAACCCTGGGCAAAATGGGGCAACTCAGCGAACGCAAATCCAGGTCTCTTCCGTCTTGACCATGCACACATGTGTGCATACAAGAAACAGACTATATTCGAAAGGGGTTAAAATGTTCAGTAAAACTTTGCGACGCACCTTCCTGGTCCCTCTGCTTTTGGCCAGTCCGCTCATGGGTCAAACCCGAACGATATCGGCGGCCAGCACCTTGCACCCAGCCATCAAATTCAACTGGGCTGAACTCCTGGAAGACTACCAGAACCGTTACGTGCAAAACCGTTTGACCTGGAAGGAATTGGACTATGCAAAGAAATTTGTGTGCCCCTGCCTGCCTCCACCCGTTGGACAAACATGGCATCTTTGCAATTCCAGTGTCGTCGGCACCAGCGACCAGACTCCGGACGACTTCGTGATCTATAAGCCTGATCTTTTAAAATCCTCGATCTGTGTGAAGTGTATTTTGATCAAGCCTTGATTTCTGTTTGCCACTCAAACTCTGAAGCCCGCGTCCTGCGGGCTTTTTTTCGTCCGCCATGAGGTTCGCAAGATCCGCTTCCTCTGCGAACCTTTTCCCGAGCTTTCCTTCATTCTGCATCGCAGCTTTCCGAGCCCTTGTCTAAACAGGTCATGTGAACGGAATATTCGACTACAAAATTGGAGAAAAAAAATGTCTCGTTTCGCAAAGAAAGCTGTGATTGGTCTCGCCCTCGCGTCCAGCATGATGTCAAGCCTTGCATCGGCTGATTTTCTGAAGAATCCCATCCTGGTTAAGCCACCTGTCCTCAAGTTTCCCATCACCTGCCTGTCCTGCCCTGATCTCTCCAAACTGCCGAAGTTCGAAGAGGAACTTACGGTGGAAGACAAGCGCGAGGTGCTGGGAATGATGGACGAGGCCTTCCGTAACTTGAAGGATCTCCCTGCGACTCCTGCGGATGTTCGCACCAGTGTTGATTACTGGGAGCGTCTGACGCTGAAAGAAAAGCAGAACATCCTTGACCACCGCTTCGGTGACAACATGAATTGGGCTGCTGCCGCTGTGGTGGTGGGTGCCGCTGCCTTGGCCTGGGATGTTTACAAGGACTATCGGGATACCAAATGGAACCCGGCTGATTTAGGCTTCGACCGCATTCGAACTTTGGGATCCCTTGATTATGTCAAGTCCCCCGCGATCCGTTTGGAAGCCATTCGTTCCCTGCAGTTCCGTCTGAGCGCCTTCCAGGGGCTGGGGCAGGTGGCGCAAGGCCTGAACTATTGATCGATCCGTCAGGGGGCCGAAGCCCCCTTTTCTTTCTACCGTCAGAGGAAAATATCATGAAATATCGCATCGCAGGCTCGTTGGTGGCTTTGCTGCTGGGTTTTCATTTGCTCATGATCGCTACGTATCTGGGACCACCGAATCTCCTCCAGTATCACATTGGTCCTTTGTCGTTCCGTTATATGCAGAATATTTTTTATCAGAACTGGCATCTCTTCAGCCCCAATCCGGGCATCAATTCCGTTAAATTCGCCGTCCGCTGCGGCGATGCCAATGGTCATTGGACCAGCTGGAAAGATCCCTTCGCGGGCGCCTTGCATCGTCATCAGCTGACAAGGATTACAGGTTACAGCAAAGTCATCGCGCTCTTTGATGACATCGCCCAGTCTTTGAAGAAAGATATTGGCAAGAAGGATAAGACCTATACGGAGCTGCAGGAGACACCGAAGCAGCTGGCGCGACGCTTTTCCGTGGACTATTGCCTCACCCGTCATCCGGAAAGACCGTCGCGTCTGGAAGCGATTCAATTCAAGGTGATGGAATTTTCACCTGTGCCCTTTACCAAGGTCAAGGATGCCAAACTCGATTGGGATCGCGTCGTCGAGATCCCCTTTGAGCCTATTTACCGTCGCCATAGTCAGGAGGTTCGTCATGATACAAAGATTGGCTCGTGAGGAGCTTTTTCTCAAAACGGCCCAGCTTTTTCGCATCGCCCTTCTGGTCTGGCTTGGCCTGCATTCCATCCTGCTCCTGCCCTTCCATGAAACCATTTTTGGGCCGCACGCTTATGTCATGCGCACCCGATTCGATGGCAGCATCTGGTCGTGGATTTTCCATCTGGGTCAGCATTCCGCTGTGGGGCCTTACTACCTTTGGTTCTTCGTGGTGCAGCTCGGTGCGATCGTGCTGGGAATCCTGGGGATCTGGCCGCGGATAATGATGATCCTTGCCTATGTGAGCACGATGAATATCTATAACCTGAGCGGCGTGATCCTGGATGGAGGCAACAACCTTTCTCAACTGCTGCTCTTCTATATGATGCTGGTCAATACCAGCGGCCGTCCGTCTGGACCGGGGTGGCTCGGAGCTTTCAACCGCGCTTTGTCCAATGGCGCTTTTATTATGTGTCGCTTGCAGATTGCCATTGTGTATCTGACAGCGGGACTTTTGAAGCTTCAGGGGCATCTTTGGCAAAATGGTATGGCCCTTTACTATCTCTTTCAATCGGAAACCTACGGTCACCCTTGGATCGCATACCTCATGCGCAAGTGGCCCTTCCTTTCGCTCATCGGTACATATACGACCTTGGCATTCCAGTATCTCTTTCCTTTGGGCATCTGGCTCAGGAAATGGCGCAAACCTCTTATTATCGTCGGTTGCATGATCCACTTGGGAATTGCATTTGGTATGGGCCTTTTCACATTTGGCCTTGTGATGTGTCTCTCGTATATCAGCTTTTTCCCGGAGGATTGGTCCGAACGAGTTCTGCGGTTCATGCCGACCGACGAAACCCTTGTGATTGCATTTGACGAACAATGCGCAGTTTGCATGCGCATCGCGTCCCTCGTTTCGGTTCTGGACTGGCGGAAACTGATCATTGTGGATCGCGCTCATGATCCGAAGGACCTTCGACTTCTTGATATCCCGCTTGAACAGCGATTGACTCGTATTCAGGCTATTGACGGAGCGCGAAACCGGGAGGGGTTTGATGCGATGCTGGAACTTCTGCGGCGCGTGCCATTGCTTCTTCCCTGTCTGCCTCTGGCTCTCCTGATGAGAGTCAATGGCTGGGGCCAAAGACGATATGACTATCTTGCCACGCGCAGCTGGCGGCAGGCCTGTCGCAAGGGAACTTGCGTCCTGGATGCCCGCGGGCACTCGCGAAGCTGATAGAAATCCCTGACGGATATTGGGCAAGGGGCCGGCATGGTCCCTTGTCTTTTTAGGATTCATCATCCTGCATGATCAGGAAACCAGTCGCTTCATTCCCATTCGAACGTGGAAAGACGCGTGGTATCGACATTTTCATAAAGACTGCCCTTAATAAGCGTCCAGCTCAGATCATCCTGCGATCCTTCAATATAAAATGCATCAGGAGAACCTTCCGAACCATTGGTGTCCTTGCTGTCCCCTCCATCAAGGCGAATTCCCTGCAGGGCTATGGGATAGTCCTTGAGGTCGATTTTTAACCATTGTGGAGTGCCTATGGCATTATACTGCCCGGTGGTCTCATAGGTTCGAAAAGCTGTTTCCCAAATATTTCCCTGCGGTCCCCGCTGAAATGCGAAGTAAGGGAAGCTGCTTCGATCGCTGGCATAGCTGCTGGCCGAGACAAGAGCCTCATAAGGACCCAGACGTCCGGAATATTCGCTGAACACGCCCGCACGCCATTGATTTTCCCATTTCAATTCCAGGTGCTCGATATCCAGTTCCTGGGTATCCATCCAGGGTTGCCTCAATGAGGGAAAGCTGATGCGGATATAGCGATATCGAGGGGCCGAGGAAATATCGGTCAACCGATCCCGCGTCTCATCGAGAGTCACCATGCTCACCTGGTCGTTAAGGCGAAGATCCAACTTGAACTTTGTGCGCATGGCTAGATTCAGAAGCGCTTCCCGAGGTTTACCCGAAAAACGATAGACGACATGCTGAGGATTCTCCTGGGGCAGCTCCGTGATGGTGACGAGAGTGCCAGGAGTTGCGTCCTCCGGCAGGACGAAGCGAAAGTTCCAGGAACTGGCCAGGGCCGGGAGATTGGCTTTGCCTTGACCGTCCTGGGCCACACAGGAACTATAAACGTCCATGCCTTCGTCAGTGAAGCCAAGCCGGCATCCAAACGTCAGATATCCAGGTACACCGCCTGAGCTATCTGAAGGGCGATCACTGGCTTTGAGGGCGTCAGCCGCAGCGGAACTCTTGGCTTTATCCGATGTCATGAAGCCATTCAGCCCGCTCTTGCAAGACAGGAAAAATGCAGACGAAATCAAAATTTTCAACAGCAAGCCGCGCATGTTCTCAGACATAAAGGATCCCTTTTATCCGGCCCAAACTGGACGACGAAACTCTCGCTTTAAAAAACTGAAATGCAAGGAATATGCCGGAAAACTGTATCATCTCTAGATTTTTATTGTATAATCAGCTCACTATGAGATCCCGAACCAGAGGAGTCTACGCCTTGAGTCGCTCGCTTTGGACTTTTCCTGAAGTGACCGAGATAAAAAAGCTCATCAAAGCCGAGCTTGATCGCAAGCTGCAGGAGGTTGGGGTCGCCAGCAAGCTGGAGTTCATTCTCTTACGAATCAACCAGCTCAGCGCCAGCGAAACACCCACAGATGGAATCAGACTCTTTGTTTATGCCATGAGCGCTCTGGCTCATCATGAGCGGCATGGAGGCCTGCAATCGAGTCAGGTCAAGGATCTCATGCAGGTTGCCGAGGCCACTCTTAAAGTATTCCAAGTCACTCCCCAAAAGTCGAAGCTCGCCTTTCTCTATGGAGAGCTGGCTATGATCTCCAGCCAGATCCATCTGAAAGACGGCCAATTCTGGAAGGCGACTTGGGAGCAGTATGTGTCGATCCAACTCTCGGGCAATCAACCGCCGGGTGGAAAGCAATTCGTCGACCTGCTCTTTGGAATCAAATATCTGCGGCTTGGTCATGGTGAAAGAGCGCTGGGGTATTTTCATGCCGCCGAAAGCAGTGAGACATCGGCAGACGTTTGGATGCTGGCCCGCATCAATCGGATTCGATCCCTGCGATTGACCGGCAGATTCGCCGAGGCTCTCTCCCTCAATCAGGAAACGTCGGGATTGCCCATCGACCCCAACCTTCAGTTGGAACTCGATTGGGAACGATGCTGCTGCGAGGTGCATCAGACTCAGAATCTGGATGAACTGTTCAAGTTGGTGCAGAAAGGATCGACCCATTATCGCGCGAGCTACGTTCTCGAATTCTTCCTGTGGGCGCTTGCGGCACCGACTTTTCAGTGGCTCAAGAAGCTTCCTAAAATTCGTACGCTCCTTCGTGATGACAGCCTTGAACTGAAAGAGCAGGGCTTTTACTATCCCATCGTCAGAGACCTTGAACGTTCCTATGACGAAAAAGTTTTGCTCCTCACCCGACTGCAGCTGTTGGGAGGAATCCTGGAAAAGCTGAATCAGTGTCACAGTGTGGATAAGCAGATTCTTATTCTGGGAGCCGTCAGTCGCTGGCTGCATCGAAACAAAATCAAAGAGCTCTCTGGAGTCATCCTGCTTGAGTATGTCTCGCTCTGCACCAAAGTGAGTCAGGGTCGGTCGAGCGACCTGCTTGGTCTGATGAGGGACTGCTAGACAGACTGCGCAGCTCATGATCCTATCCATTTAAGATTCATGCTCAAAAGAGGGCTATCAAGACTTTGGCTTCGAAACGGAGCAAAAAAATCGCTATTTCAACTGCAACCAATCAAAAACATTGAAAAACCATATAAACATCCAAAGAAAAGGCCCTCTTAAGGGGATCCTTAAGAGGGCCAAGACGGGGGAGAGGGAAAGACCCGGCTTATTTCTGCTCAGAAGGCAGCAGATTTGGATCCAGACTACGAAGATAGGGAACGATTCCAGCCTTGGCCGCAGCCGTGGCGAACGTCATCTTATGGGGGCTTTTCGTCTGATAATTATCATCCGAATTCACGCCGGTTTCGATCGTCGATAACAAGACGGCATCTGTGTACTGAGCCATATAATAAGGTGAGTGATCAATGCCGGTTGCTGACCTATGGCAGGTCGCGCAGGCCGCCGAAGGCGTCGCTCCAGCGACCGCAGTTTCATAGCGTTGCTTGCCCGCAGTGACCTGGGCTGCAGTATAGGCGGTAACTTGAATGGCCAAGGGTATTTCCGTGCTGCCCCAGCTTGCTTTGGCCATGCCGCTTCCCGCTTTCAATGTCGTGAGCTCGAAGACTCGTCCTTCGTCGTATTCCTCGGAAAGCTTTGTTGAAACCAGAGTCGCATCCGCAGTGAATTTGATTTTGGCCGCTTCCACGGCAGCTGCTGCGAGATATTCAGGACTATCGTAAACGGCATTGGCCTGCTCTTCCGTGACCTTAATAGTGGGCGGAAGATCGCCGAATACAGCAATATCAATAAGAATTTTATAGGAGTTGGTGCCGTCGTAGCCACTAAAGACTTTGTTGTTTTGGTTGTTGGCGATTTCCGCCGTCCAGGTTAATTTGCTCACCAATTCCGGAACTGAGTAAGTTGGATTGGAAGCGTCCTGTTTCGCTTGATCAGCCTCCTTTTGATCGGAAGACTTGGTCTCAGACGCGGAATCTTTCTCTGCACTTGCCGTTTCCCCATGCTCGGGTTTGCTATCGGTTTGCTTGCCCTGAGAGCAGGCTCCTATCAAAGCGATAGAAGCGAAAAGAATGTGACATCGAATAACCTGCTGCGACATGACCATGGGATACCTCTTGCGAAACGTGAGGCCCTATTGCCTGATAGGTGATCTGGCTCAAGGTGCTCTGTGTTTGTTGGAAGGCTTCAATGCACATTCCCTGCCAAGGAGAAAACTGCCCCTGCACGGGACAGCCATGGGCAGCAGCCATTTCAGTCTGAATGCCGCGGCCGTCATCACTCGTCAATGCAGTGGGGAAATTTGAAATTGTTCGTCAGGACGCTGCTATTCGATAGCGACCCAGAATCCAGCGATGGATCCGCTTCGGGCAGGGACGGGTATATGTTTCACTGGAAAATGCCACAGTGGTTTTGAGGCCATCCCCATAGCAATCGAGAACCTCGGTGAGTTCAATCAGCTCAGCACCGGGAATTCTTTGCGGCACGAAGTTATCCATCAAAAGATAGAATTCGCCAGCCTTTTTAAGTTCCTCCCACCGCCACGGATTCATGCCTTCGCGGCGAATCAATTCGGAGGTGCGAGCGATGCCGGGCCACTGTTGAACTTTCAACGAGGGCGCGTAGAAGGCCAGCTGGCTGACGTTTTGATAGGTGTCCACAAGGACGGGAGCGGGTAGGGTTTGGAGATAGGCGCTTAATTCCTTATAGCCATGTGTTTCTTTGAGTATGCGATCCTTATGCGGTTTGGTGCCGGGCAAGGGATGATGGTTATGGAGCGTGAGAAGAAGCGTGATCAGAAGGTTGAGAGAGGCGCCTACGATCAAGGCTTTATCTGAGAAACGGTAGTATTGGGTCAGGACGATGGCGGCTCCGATCAGATACATCGCCGGCCAGTTGGCTTCAATGAATTGAAAGGGGCTGAGCAAGGCGAAGAGGCCCACGGGAACCAGAGCGGCTGCCCAGGCCAAGGCTTTGAGTTCGGGCTTGGGCCAACTGGGGGTTGCGCGACGGCGTTTGAAGATCGCCATTCCCAGGGGGACGAGCAGAAGACCCCAAAGTCCGATCTGGCCTCCGATATAGCCTGTGAAATTGTTCAACCGCTTTTGCCAGGGTGGGACGGGTGGTTTCGGCTTCTTGACTTCGTCGTCGGGCAGTTTGAAATAGTTGGCGAGGCGATTCTCAACGCCATCTTTAGGAGCTTCCATCGCAGGCGGTAAATCGGTGCCCTTCTCCATATCGACTGTATAGACACTCATGAGACCACGGCCGAATTGAAAACGCAGCGTGATCCAGTCATGATTATTCAGCCAGAGAAGATGTGGCAGCATCCCGATCAGGCACATCAGTCCCCCGAGGTAAGGCCATGGACGTTTCAGATGCTGAGGCCGGGCCAAAAGCCCGATCAGGAAAACAGGACCAATCAAGGCCATCGTGTATTTGCCCATAAAGCCCAGACCTGTGAATAGACCTGCACTGAGCCAGCGTTTGGGATTGTCATCCAGGGCGGCAGCCGCTTCATGCAAGGCAAGGATCCAGCAGAAAATCATGGGAATATCAGGCGTTGTTATATAACCCTGAATCACAGCCGCCGCGCTGCAGCTGGCGAGAACCAGGCCCTGAACAAGACGGGAACCTTCCAGACCCATGCGGCGGAACAAGCTGATGAGCACCGGCAAAGAGAGAAGGCTTAACAGGAAAGTCCCGAGCCGTGACATCACCGCAGACCCTGGAATGAGCTGTCCCGCAGCAGAAAGAAAGGCTACAAGCGGGGGATGATCGAAGTATCCGCCATCCAGAAAGCGGCTCCAAAGAAAATAATAGGCTTCATCCTGAGCTGGCGGCAACCAGATGGCATTGATCAAACGGGTCAGTGCGAGGGCCACGAATAGAGTAATAAAAGCCTTGCGAGGCAACGCTGCGGACAAAATAATTTCCTTCCTTCACACCGGGGGGAGGCGGCGGATGAGCCGGTGAATGAGCTGGGTTTGACGCTTTAAACTGGTCTGCGTGCGAACGGCTTGAGTCAATGCCCCGGACGTGCCGACCAGAATCGCCAGACGCCGTGCCCTGGTCAGCGCGGTATAAATCAGGTTGCGCTGCAGCATGATGTAGTGCTGCATGCTGACCGGAATGATCACCACGGGAAATTCGCTGCCCTGCGATTTATGAATGGTGATGGCGTAGGCGAGTTTCAAATCATAGACCTGGTCTTTGGTATAGGTCACCCTGCGATCGCCGAAGTTCACAAGGACCTGCCCACCATCAAAACCCGCGTGCTCGATAAAGCCAATATCACCGTTAAAGACGTTGAGTTCGTAGTTATTGACAGTTTGGATCACCTTGTCCCCGGGTCGGAAGCTCGTGGTCTCCGTCTCCAGTTTCTCGCCGAATTTCTGCACCGGGTTCAAAAGATTCTGCAGCTCTTCATTCAAAACGCTGGTCCCCAGAGGACCTTTGTTCATCGGCGTAAGGACCTGCACGTCGCGCATGATGTTATACGGCGTTTTCTCGGGCAGAGTTTTCGCCAGGAGTTCCTTGATCGCTTCCTTCACCGCTTCCGGGTCATTGATCGTAAGGAACTGACAGTCGCTCGGACCCTCGGGGAAAACAGGCGTTTCCCCACGGTTGATGGCATGGGCCATCTGAACGATATGCGAGCCCGCGGCCTGGCGGAAAATCCGATTCAGTTTGGTATAGGGAACCACACCGGATTCAATCATATCGCGAAGGACGTTGCCCGGACCCACCGAAGGCAGCTGATCCACGTCACCGATGAAGATGACCTGGGCATCATCCTTCACGGCCTTCATCAGCGAAGCGGCCAGGTGAATATCGAGCATCGAGGCTTCGTCGATAATAATAACCTGAGCTTCGAGAGGAGTGACCTCATCCCGCAGAAAGGTGTGCTCTGTCGCGGACCATTCCAGCAGGCGGTGGATGGTCTTCGCTCCGATCGCCGCCACTTCCGACAGACGCTGGGCCGCACGGCCTGTGGGAGCGGCCAGGGCCACTGATTTATTCATCTTGATCAAAAGACGAATGATGGCGTTGGCCGTGGTTGTTTTCCCGACACCCGGACCACCCGTCAGCACGAAGACCCGATTGCAGACGGCCTTGCGGACAGCATCCAGCTGCTCCTCGGAAAAGGAGGCGCCCGACATGCTCGAATAGCTTTGCAGCCAACGGTCGATGCGCTCCACCTGATCGCCCATATCCAGCCGATTGCGCAGAAGATCACTCAATTTTTCGGCAACGCGTGTTTCCGCCTGAAATGTTCGGGCCGAATAATAGATATCCAGCGTCGCCCCATCATCCAGGATGGATTCATCGAAGACGAGTCGGCCTTCATCAATCAAACCATCCAGCGCCACTTCCATCAGCTCTTCGATCCGCGGCTGCGGCAGGCGCAAAAGACGGCTGAGCCCCTCAGCGATTTGAAGACGATTCTGATAGCAATGCCCTTCCTCTTCCGCCTGCTCCAGTTGAAAGAGGATGGCCGCACTGATCCGCGGCGGGGCATCGGGTTCCAGGCCCATCTTCAACGCTATTTCATCAGCCGACAGAAAACCGATGCCATCAATATCCCGCGCCAGGCGATAAGGATCTTCCTGAATGACCTTGCGCGTGTCATCGCCGTAACTTTGAATGATGCGATTGATGAAATTCGGGCTGATGCCGAGTTCTGTCAAAAACATTTCCGTATCGCGGTGACGCTTCCTTTCATTCCATGATTCGATGATCTGCTTTTTCTTCTTGGTGCCGATGCTGTCCACTTCCATGAGCCGCTCGGGATCATGGTCAAGGACGTGGAGGGTCCGCAGCCCGAAATGATCGACGATGCGCTTGGCCGTGACCTCGCCGATGCCGCGAATCAGGCCCGATTTCAGATAGCGCAAAATCCCGGAAACCGAGGCTGGATGGCTCGATGTATAGCGGGAAACCTTGAATTGACGGCCATATTTCTGATTTTCGACCCAGCTGCCCCACATCTGGTAGGATTCGCCCACGGAAATGCGGCCAAACTGGCCCGTGGCGGTGATCATGCGGTCATCACTCTCCACACGCAGACGAATCACGGACCAGCCGTTTTCCTGATTTTGATAAGAGATTTTCTGCAGTTCGCCCTGCAGAGACTCCCCGGATTCGTTCTCGATCACCCGTGCACCTTTTTTTGGAGGGACCATTCGACCTGGATGGCCATCTCAGATTTTTAAAAAAAATTCAGGAATTTCGCAAGTTGTGCCTCATCAGGAGGCTTTTTTTCCGGGTTTTCAGGGCGGCAGCTTTGGGCCCTTCATCCCGTCGGCCCATCAGCCGATAATAAGGTTATGAGCGGAGAAAAGGATTTCTTACCTCAAGGAAATCACGGCCTTTCCCCAAGGGGTAGGCAGTCCGCGTGCAACCCGTTCTTTGGAGCCCAGCCTATGCAGTTTCGTTTCTCCTTCAAACACATGGAAACCTCCCAGGCACTGCAAAACTACGCAAAGGATAAAATTAAAGTCGAGGTGGAGAAATTCGTCACCAAACCCATTGAGGCCCATGTGACGTTTTCCGTGGACCGCCACCAGCATCAGGTGCTTTGCACGCTGGCCGGTGGCGATGGATTTACCGTCAACGTCGAGCATTCCTGCGACGACATGTATGGTTCGGTGGATCACATGATTGATAAGATGGTCACCCAACTCCAACGCAAAAAAGAAAAACTGAAAGATCATAAGCATCATAAAGCGCCGATTCCTTTTGGTGTCGTTCCCGCGGAAGATGATATCGAAGCTGTCCCCATCGACGCTGCAGACATCGTGAAGTTTGAAAAAGTCGCCAAGCAGCGCCGCTAAGCTCATCACCAGGAGCCGCAGCCCACGCTGCGGCTTTCATGAATAATATCCAGCCTCTGCCAAGCCTCCGTTGACCTTTGCCTCATCGAACGCTATCGAAAAGACAGCTGCTGCCATTCGTCGCGCCAAGGAGCTTCCCATGAATCAGCCTCGGGTCCAGGGACTTTTTTTAAGCGGGGGTCAAAGCTCGCGCATGGGGACGGATAAGGCGCTTCTGGAATATGCCGCCGGATCGCCCGAGGTGCTGCGCTGGAAAGCCAGCTTCGATAGCCTCTCGCTGCCTTTTTATTGGAGCCAGCGGCCGGGACAGTATCCGGATGGCTTCCTGCCCCAGATCATGCGTGTCATGGATCAGAATCCCGCTTCCGGGCCTTTGGGAGCCCTCCTATCCGCGCACCACCAGGACCCCGATGCCGCATGGCTGGTGCTGGCCTGTGATTGGCCGCTTCTGGGAGCTTCTGATATTCAGCACCTTCTGAAGCAAAGACATCCCGAACGTGCGGCCACCACCTATCTTCATGAGGGCTTTCGGCAGCCTTTATTCAGCGTCTATGAGCCGGGCTTTTTACGGACGGCAGCCGAGGCCTGGGACAGGGGCCAACAGAGCCTCTATCGGCTGCTGCACGCTTCTGATGCCTGGGAGGTCGCGGTTTTGGATGCTGGGAAATTTTTGAATGCGAATGATCCCGATCAGCGCGCGCAGGTGCTGACACAGATCAGGACGGGTCTGTCTCCACACCACTTTCGTCAAAGTGACCATTGAAGCAGGATTCCGTTTCCATCTTGGTGAAGAAAAGCTTCTTGCAGTAACAGCACTGGTATTTGGCATCCATGCGGATCCATTGTTTGGGAAAGTCCGCCTTGGTCTTGCGCGGAGGCGGGGGAGGCGCGTCGTCGTCGGGCATCTCAACTTCTGACACGCCTTCGTCCTGCGTTTCCACCGTCTCTTCCACTTCTTCTTTGGCTTTGGGAAGCGAAGTCTTGAGCGGTGCTGCCTTCAAGGCGACAAGACGCAAGCGTGAGGGCCGATGGCTGGGCGCTTCGATGGGCAGATCATTCAAAAGCTGCTCATGAACGTGCAGCTGATTGCGATCGCCCTGACAGCGGCGCGCGCAGCTCAAAGCATCGGCTTCGTCCTTGTAATCACGGCAACAGAAATGACAGCGAAAGACCACGTGACGGCCGTTGAGTTTCCGCAGAACCACCGGATAAAGATTCTGCACATCATACCAGCAATGATTCAGACAGTTATTGGCTTCGACCTTGGATTTATATTCACTGCGGCAGATGCTGCAGATATAGGTATCATCGCGACAGATGACCTTTCTGATCACGGGAAGGATAATGCCTGAACTGGTAAGCTGACGTCCCATCGGTTCCCCCGATGGGTTCCATCGGCAGTCCCCGCAGGGGCTTGAGAAAATTGCGGAATAATCGAATATTATTCAATAAAAACAAATGGTTAAATGTCTAAGCGAGGCGCTTCGCTTCCCAGTAGGGAAGGGCCAAACCAAAAATTATGACGACCGCCATTCCGAAGAGAGAGACGGGCGGTATGGTTTCCTGCAGGAAGCAATAGGCTAACATTCCGGAAAAGAGCGGCGCGGAATACTGCAGCGGCGCAACCTGTGTCGCAGGTGCAAGGCGAAAGGCCATGGTCAGAAAAAGCTGGGCCGCCATCGCAGGAAAGATGGATGCGATCAGCCAGGTCCAGCCGATGCTCGTCGTGGGAAAGTGCGAACCCAAAATAAGGAGCATGATGATGCTCAGAATGGATCCTGCCACGCCCAGGCTCAGCATAATCTGTTCATTCCTTACGTTTTTTAGCATGCGTATCGAGAAATACGCAGCCGCCGAGAGAGGACCGCTGAGCATCGCGATCAGAACGTCATGAAATGCAATCGCATGACCGGAGCCGATATTGATGCCCAGTCCCACCAAGGCCACACCGGCAAAACCAATCAGCAGAGCCACTCCGCGCGTTCGCGTCACGGCCTCATGCCCCATTAAAAGCGCGAGAACGGTGACATAGAGCGGACTCGAATTGGAAAAGAGCGAGGCCATGCCCAAGGGGATGTGAAGAACTCCGTAGTAGTACGCGGTAAGGCTCATGACGCCGGCCATGCCGCGGGCCCAGATCCAGAAGTTTTCACGGGGCTCCAGCTTGCGGGCCGGATATTTGCGCAGCATCATGATGCAGAGCAGAGAAAGAGCGAGCGAACGCAGGAGCATGGGCTCCCAGGGCGTCAGCTTAAAAGCCTGCCCGGACACCTGGGATTCCGCGCGTTCGCTGAGGCGGATCAGGAGGATGTTGCTGCTGAAACTGAATTGAGCCAGCAGCATGTAAAGAAACGCCCGCAGCGGGCGATCGGATTTTATGTCCACGGATGTCTTACAAACGTCCTTCCTGGGCTGAGACGATATCGGTCTTGATCACAGACCCATATTTTTTGGCAATATCCTGGATTTTGGAGGCCTGCCCGATCAGAAGCACATCGAGTTTTTCCGTCGGGAAATGCTTTTTGATCAGCTCATTGGCCCGGTCTACAGTCAGTCCATTCACTTCCGCTTCGAAGTTATTGATGATGGCATCGGACAGGCCGTAAACCCACATTTCCACCAGAAGACCGCTCAGTGCCGCCGCTGTTTCGTAACGGGGTGGGAACTGGCCTTTGACATAAGCCTTGGCGGAATCGAGCGTCGCGGCATCCACGCCGGACTTCACAAAGCCCTTGTAGGTCTTGAACGCAATTTCCAGGGCTTTTTCCGTATTTTCCGTCGCGGTAAACGAAGAGATCGCGAAGGTGCCGGAGTTTTTCAGGCCTTCAAAACGGCTGCGGGCACCATAGGTCAAACCTGTTTTGACCCGAAGCTCTTCATTCAGAAGCGAGGTGAAGCGTCCGCCGAGGATGGTGTTGACCACCTGAAGGCCGATCCAATCCTGACTGTCGCGTCGCACGCCAAGGCCACCGATGCGGAAGGTGGTTTCATGAGCATCGCTTTTATCCACGAGCAGGACCCGGCCGGTGGGAGCCTTGGCTTGAACGGCCGCGGCTGGCGTGGGGGCCGCGTTTGCTTGTCCTGGGGACCAGGATCCGAAGGTGTCGGCCAGAAGTTTTTTCATGGCCGTGGCATCAAAATCACCGACGACGCTGATCGCAGCATACTGGGGCCGGTAGGCCCTGGTATGGAATTTCTGCAGATCGTTGCGATTGAGTTTGCCGATGCTGAGCGGCGTTCCTTCAAGAGGCGAGCCGTAGGGATGCTTTTCAAACACGAGGCGATTGAAGAACTGATCAGCAACTTGATTCGGGCTTTCCTTGGCCTTCTTCAGTTCTGATACGGTTCTCTCACGCAGCTTGACCACTTCCTTATCGGGGAAGGTAGGGGCGATCACGATCTCGCTGAAAACCGGCAGGAGTTTCGCGGCGTCCTTGGCGGCCAGCGAGAGCTGGACGGTCGTGAAGTCCTGATCAATGCCAGCCCCAAAGTAGGCGCCATGAAAATCGAAGAGGTCTTCGAGCTTGTCTTTGCTGTAATTTTTTGTTCCGAGGTCCAGCGCTTCACCCGTAAAAGACGCGAGTCCATACTGAGCGCCATCATTCGCACTGCCTGACTGTATGCCAACCGTCACATGCAGAAGGGGAACTTCCTTCTGCGGCATCAGGTAGACCTTCAAGCCATTCGACAGCGCATAGGATTCATAAGCGGGCAGCTTGAATGTCTCGGCGGCGGCAGGGCCCGCGAGGGTCAAGGCTATGGCCGCCGAGCTCACGATTCGACTGAATATCTGCAACATGGGAGCCTTCCTTTCAGTAACGGAAATCAGCGGGTTCCTGTTTATCCTGCACACCCACTGTGCGATTGCTCTTCAGGAAATAGGTGTTCATCACGCGGGTGATGTCCGCGGGGGTGACCTTTTCATAGGAGCCGGCCGCATCGAAAAGTTTTTGATAGCCGCCGTGGAAGACTTCAAAATCACCGAGCAGCTGGGATTTGCCGTTGATCGTTTCCATGCGCCGATAGAGGTCGACGACTTTCTTATTCTTGGCCTTCTGGAGTTCCTGCGCGGACACCGGCTTTTTCCTCATCAGGTCGATCTCGCTCAGAAGGAGCCGCTCCATTTCCCTTGGATCCTTGCCTTCCATGCCGGATACGAAGATGGCGAAAAAAGTCGGATCAAAGGCCTGAGGCAGATCGGAGCTGACACTCGAGGCTATCCGCTTGTCATCCACCAGGAGCTTCACAAGGCGCGATGAGGGGCCGCCGGTCAGGATTTCCGTTAGAAGATCGAGCGCGTAGAAATCAGGATGTTTGGTTTCGGGCACGTGATAACCGACCATGACCTGGGGCGCCGTGGTCGCTTCCTTGGCGATGAAGACCCGCTTTTCACCCTGCTGCGGCGGTTCCTTGGTGCGAACTTCAGGGACCTTTTCATCACGGGCGATCACTTCAATCTTATCAGCGAGCAGTTTTTTGACATCGGCGGGTTTGATATCGCCGCTGATCACCATCACCGCATTGCTGGGATTATAGTAGGTGCGGAAATAACGTTCGAGGTCCGCGCGCGTCCAGGCTTTGATATCCGATTCAAAGCCGATGACCGGCCATGTGTAAGGATGAGCTTCAAAAGCTGCCGCCTTCGAGGCTTCATACAGACGTTCCCAGGGATCATTCTCAAGACCCGTGGAGCGTTCGGAAAGGACCACGCCGCGCTCGCTCTCGGTTTTGGCGTCGTCAATCTTCAGATGGGCGATACGGTCGGCTTCGAGGTCCACGATCGTGGGCATCGCCGTGGCGGTGAACCAGTTCGTGTAAACGGTAACGTCCGCAGTGGTATAGGCGTTGTTGGAACCGCCCGAGGCTTCCATGACCTTGTCGAAGGATCCGGGTGGATAGTTTTTCGAGCCATTGAACATCATGTGCTCAAAGAAGTGCGAGAGGCCGGTGATGCCGGGCACTTCATTGCGTGAGCCCACTTTCCAAAAGGTATACATATTGGCATTTGGAATGGAATGGTCTTCCAGCAGCAGGACTTTCATGCCGTTCTTCAGCTGCAGAACTTCCACGTCGCTGCTTTGCATGACAGCCTGGGCTGAACCCGCAAAGCCAAAGAGAGCGCCCCACACAGCGTATTGCCAAGCTTTCACAAAAACCTCCTTGTGACCGAAACTCCACGAGATATATGGCAGACGACTGCCGGCGGGAGCAACAGCTTAAATGCCGAGCCATGATGTAACAGACAAAAACGCCAGAGTTCCCTGCCAGTGATCGGTCACGCTCTGCTTTTCGCCGGCTTTTACATAGCTGGCCTGCATCTGCGATTGAACCGGAACACTGAAGCCCAGGCTGAAAACCACGCCTTCAATGCGGGTGGTGATCCATTCGGGTTTGTGACCCTGGGGACGCGGGGCCTGCCAAAGGCTATAAAACAAGGCCGGTTGCACAAAGATCCAGCGGCTGCGAACGACCCAGCTGCTGGACACGGATCCGTCACTCAGGGTGCGATCCTGATAGGAACGGGCGATCCATTCGTTGTATTCAACGCCAAGTTCCAGGCCCAGATCACCCCCGGGGCTGCGCAGCTGGCGTCCAGGAAGGGCATGGCCAGCACGGAAGCGGAAACCGGTGCCGATAAAATCGAGCGGCGGACTGTCGAGCAGGCGCTGGCCGTTGGGGCCCAGCATCAGACTGATTTCCACAAGGCTCCACCACGCTGGGCGCACCCAGCCGCGACCGATGTCGATGTTGGGGGCCAGGGCTTTGATCTCATAATTGTAGTCCGCTTGAATATCGAGACGGCGGAGGCTGGCTCCGATGCTCCAGGCATGTTCGCGCGGGGTGAATGACGGGGCCCCGGACGGTGGGGCCGCAGGTGGAGGAGCGGTCTCGGCTTCTGCGAAGAGGCCCAGGTTTGAACCGAGCAGCAGAAGCGCGAGGCTATTACGAATTGATGCTTGCATGACGTTTTTTATCGATAAATTGGATGATGATGATGGAAATCTCATAGAGCAGCCACATGGGGAAGGCCATGATCAGCTGACCCACAGGATCCGGAGTCGGTGTGATGATGGCGGCGACTATGAAGAAGGCCACAAGCACCACCCGACGATTTTTCTTAAGCGATGCCGCGCTGATCACCCCGACCATCGAAAGGACGATCAGGATGATGGGCGTTTCAAAAATAAGTCCAAAGCCCAGCATCAGAAGGGTGAGCAGCGACATGTAGTCGCTGACCGTGATGATGGGCGTGGCCACCGTTTGCCCCAGGCCGATCAGATATTGCAGCGACCACGGCACCATGATGAAGTAGCAGAATCCGACTCCGGTCACGAACAGAAGAACGGCGGATACCAAAAAGGGCAGCGCATATTTCTTTTCGTGGGCGTAAAGAGCGGGCTCGACGAAACGCCAGAGCTGATAGAGCCAGATCGGGCAGCCAAGGACCATGGCGACAAAGAGCGCGAGTTTGCACTGGGCCATGAAAACATCCATGGGGCCGGTAAAGTGCAGGGCATTCGCGCCTTTCGGCAGAACGTCAATCAAAGGCTGTTTTAAAAAATTAAGAATGTGCTCCGAAAAATAAAAAGCGCCGATGAAGAGGAGAAGGATAGCCAGGACGGATTTGAACAGGCGTGAACGCAGTTCGTCCACATGTTCCAAAAGCCCCATGACCTTGAGATTTTCACCGCGGGTAGCCGCTTCCTCGCCGCCGTCCAACTTTCCTTGTTCTGTCATCTTCAGTGCGCCTCTAACCAGTTATCGCCAAATCCGACTTCAACTTTCAAAGGAACGCCGAGGTCCATGGCATGCTCCATCTCGTCCTTGATGAGGCGCATGACCGGCTCGACTTCCGTCCGTGGGCATTCAAAAACCAATTCATCGTGGACCTGAAGAAGCATTTTAGCATGGTATGGTGATTCCTCCAGCTTCTTTTGGACCAGAATCATGGCCTTTTTGATAAGATCAGCGGCACTCCCTTGAACAGGTGAATTCACCGCAATATTTTGCGCATTCGCCAATCCAGCCCCGTCCTGGCTGTTGTTAATTTCCTTTAAAGGCCGGCGACGGCCCAGAAGCGTGCGCGTATACTCATGCTCACGCGCAAAGTGAATGGATTTCTCAATATAACTCCGAATCTTCGGATAGCTCGTAAAATAACGATCAATAAATTCCTTGGCTTCCTTCATGGAAACCCCGGTTTCCCGGGCGAGGCGCTGGGGGCCCATTCCATAAATGATACCGAAGTTGATGGCCTTGGCCTGGGACCTTTGATTCGGGGTCACCTCGGCAGCTGGGACGCCCAGAATTTTGGCAGCCGTGGCCGTGTGAATGTCCAGACCCTGGGCGAAGGCGTCTTTCAGGTTCTCATCCTCGGCAAGCGCAGCCAGAATGCGCAGCTCGATCTGCGAGTAGTCCGCTGAGACAATGACCCAGTCTTTTTGTGAGGGACGGAAGGCCTTGCGGATCTCACGCCCGGCTTCGGAGCGGATCGGAATGTTCTGCATATTGGGGTCGGACGAACTCAGGCGGCCGGTGGCCGTGCCCGTCTGATGAAAGTGGGTATGAATCCGGGTCGTACCGGAATGGATCAGCTGCGGCAGACTGTCGACATAGGTGTTCTTGAGTTTGGTGACCATGCGATAGGTGAGCAGCGCCTTGGGCAAGGGATGGCCTTCCATCTGCTCCAAAACCGAAACGTCGGTGGAATAGCCGGACTTGGTTTTTTTGATCCTTTTCAGGCCCAAAAGCTCATGGATTTTCAGCTTTTCAAAGAGGATGACCTGCAGCTGTTTCGGGGAATTGATGTTAAAGGTCTCGCCGGCCTCTTTGTAAATCTCCTTTTCCAGAGTGGCCGCCTGATCGGCGAGCTTATTGGAAATCTCGCTCAGGATATCGGTATCCACGTTGATGCCGCGATGCTCCATCTTCGCGAGGATGGGTACCAAGGGCATTTCCACCGTTTCGAAGATGGTGGTGAGTTCCATGGCTTCGAGTTTGGGACGCAGGGCTTTGTATAGGCGCAGGGTATAGTCCGCGTCTTCGCATGCATATTCGGTCAGCTTTTCCAAAGGAGCGCTGAGCATCGAGCCCTTGGCATCCAAAAGCTCGGATGTGGGAATCTTGCGGTAATGAAGATAGCGGAGACAGCAGTCGTCAAGACCGTGGCTGCGTTCAATCGGGTCGATCAAATAAGCGGCCATCATCGTGTCGGCCAGGGGGCCTTCCACCGTGATACCGATATTCGCAAGCATCTGCAGATCGAATTTTTGATTGTGGCCGACCTTCAGAACGCCGGGACGATTCAGAACCTCGGAAATCACCGCTTTCACCCGCTCCTCGGGCACGAGCCGATGGGATTCATGCAGCGGCAGGTAATAGGCTTCGCCTGTTTCCACGGAAAAACTCGCGCCGATCGGCACATCGGAGCAGCGGTCGAGGCCCGTGGTTTCCGTATCGAAGGAAATCGCATCAGCCTGGCTCATGATCTCCACGAAATTTTTCAGCTCGGCTTCCGTGCGCACGACCTGGTAGTTCTGGGCGGCGCGCTCGGCTTCCTGGGATGGCGTCAGCAGCGCCGTGGCCGGCAAGCTTTGCAGGCGCTTTCTGACTTTATCGATATACTGCTTGAATTCCAGCTCTTCCATAAGGGCTAAAAGCTCAGGATTGCCAAGCGCCGTATCGGGATTGCAGCGGAGTTCATCCAGTTCGTGATGAAGCTTATGCTCGGTATGGATGGTCACCAGCTGCTTCGACAGGAAGGCCATGTCGCGATTGGTTTCTAGGTTTTCCCGCTGTCTTTTGTTGCTGATCTTGTCAAGGTTCGCGTAGATGCCGTCGAGGGAATGAAATTCCTGGATGAGCTTGGCCGCGCCCTTGTCCCCGATGCCATGGACGCCGGGAACGTTATCGGAGGCATCGCCCATGAGAGCGAGGATGTCGATCACCTGCTCGGGTTTGCAGCCGAATTTTTCAAACACGCCTTGCAGTTCGATGATGGAATTTTCCCCGCCTTTTTTCGGCTGAAGAAGGCTGATGTGTGGTCCGACCAGCTGCATGAAATCCTTGTCGCCCGAGACGATGGTGACATGGAGTTGCGACGAGGCCTTCTGCACAGCCAGTGAGCCGATCAAATCGTCCGCCTCAAGACCGGGTTCTTTCAGAATAGGCGCCTGCATCGCTTGAAACAGCCGGAACAGCAGCGGGATCTGTGCGGCAAGCTCTTCGGGCATCTCTTTGCGGTTGGCTTTATAGGCTTCATAGAGTTTATGGCGGAAGGTTTGCTCCTTGCTATCGGTGGCAAACACCAGGTAGTCTGGTCTTTCCTTTTCAATGAGGCCCCACAGGAAAAGCAGGGAACCGTAGACAGCGTTCACCGGCTGACCGCTGGAGGTGCTGAGGGAACGGATGGCATAAAAGGTTCGAAAGGCCATAGCCATGGTATCTATGATAAAGAGGCGCTGTTTACTCATTTCAGGCAATCCTTCGGGTGAATGTCTTGCACTCGGCAAGCTACAGGTTTATCTGATTTTTGAGCCGTCGGGTAGGCGCCTTTTCTGCATCCAGGAGGTGACTCGCTTTGTCCACTAAATATTGGCTTATGAAAACCGAACCCGAGACATTTTCGTGGCAGGACCTTTTAAAGCGGCCACGCCGCCGGGAATCCTGGGATGGCGTGCGCAATTATCAGGCGCGGAATTTCATGCGCGATGAGTTCGCGGAAGGGCAGGAGGTTTTCATCTATCACAGCAGCACCGGCGAACCGGCGATCGCAGGCGTGGCGCGGGTGGCGCGTGCGGCTTATCCGGATCCGACAGCGCTCAATCCGGATTCGGAATACTTCGATCCCAAATCTGCCAAGGACGGCAAGTCCAGGTGGGTCATGGTGGACGTGGAGGCTGTCGCGAGCTTTGCGGAGCCGATCACGCTCAAGGCTTTGCGGGAGCACCCGAAACTGCAGGAGATGGCGCTTTTGCAAAGGGGGCAGAGACTTTCCATTCAGCCCGTTCGTCCCGAGGAGTGGAAGATCATCTGCAAAATGGCTAAACTCGTTCCCGTAGGGTGAGGATGGTCTGACAGCCAAGGAGTCGGCATGAAAGCGATAATTTCCAAGCATTTTGTGCTTATTCTGAGCCTCGTTTGGGGCGGCTGTCGGCATACGGAAACAGCTTCGACGCCGCTGTCTCAAGGCGAGGCCACCGTTCATGTGAACCCTGAAGTCCTTGCCACGCAGAAGCTTGATTGGACGGCGAAGAGTCAATACGTCGACATGAAAGTGCCTTATGAACCCATCGCGCAGCTGAAGAAAGAGATCGAAGCACGCGAGGGCGTGGTGCTGCAAAGCCGTGGGGAAGCCCATATCACGGTGATTACTCCGCCCGAGATGACTGTTCTGCGCACACGGCTCAGTCTCGAACAGATCAATGGCACCATTGAAAAATCCCGCATTCAGTCGATACCCATTCAGCTGCAATGCGTTGGCCGCGGTCAGTTGAAGCAGGCCGACCGTAAGCTTGCAACTTACTTTATTGTGGTGCAGGCTCCCGGACTTTTGCAGGTGCGCGAAAAATTGCGTCAGCAGTTTATCGCGGCGGGCGGGGAAAAACAGGCTTTCAGCGTGGAACGCTTCCGACCGCATATTACGGTCGGCTTCACCGAGCGTGACCTGCATCCCGAGGATGGCGTGATCAAGGATAGTCGCAGCTGCCTTTACAAAGTGGAATAGACCTTCATCTGCACGCCGATTTTAAAACTCAGCGCCTGATAGTCAGACGACTGAGGCACACGGCCTTCGATATCCGCACCTGTGCCACTGGTCAGAGTCAGTTTGTTACCGGGAGCCACGTCCTCGCGTTCGAGGCGTCCGGCCGCCGCATCCCAGGTCTGCTGAGCGCTATCCCACTGCACACCGGCCAGGAACGAAAGACGCTCGTTCATGCGGCGGGTCACCGAAAATTCGTGACGCAAAGATCTTTGGGACATGCCGGAGAGATGGAGGTTCTGGGCGCTGCTGGCGGTGGAAATATTCCGGTCCTGCTCGCCCTGGCCCATGGAAAAGCCCAAATTGTAGGCCAATTTCCACTGTTCGGTCAGATCGTAGTCTACATTCAGGCCGAGACCGAGGGTCCGGGCCTGGTAGCTGTTCAGATAGGTGGCGCTTTCGTCCTCACGAAAAACCGACCAGCGCTGCTCGACGAATTCGACCCGGGGACTCAGAGCCCAGGCGCCAGCATCGTAGAGTACGACATTGCAGCCTAAACCCACGCCAGTCAACGAATCCAGAGAGCCTTCGCTGCTGGAGCCGCCGCCGATAAAGGGCGCAAGATCACAGGAAACTTCATTCCTCTGCGAAACCTGAGTATTCAATGCGGCCAAAGCCAATGCTGCGATCCAAACCATAAAGTGGTCCTACCCCTTGAATTTCTAGCGAGACTTGGTTTACTAAAGATTCGATGGCGAGTCCAGATCAAAAGGCAGCTTTGGCGCGTCAATATTGAGGAATCGTTCTCAGCCTTATTGACTCAGGTAAGGCAGTTTATCCCAAAGCGCGGATGCCTATGCTAAGATTCGAAATGGAGACGGTTCGGTCTCCCCAGCAATCCACTCTTTTCTCAAATTTGATTGGAGAACCAGCGTTGTTGTGGAAAGTCTATAACATTGAAACCGGAAAAATCATGAAGGCGGGATTCGAGTCCGAGGATGATGCCAAGGACTGGGTCGATACTCGCTTCGAAGACCTTGCCGATGAATATGCGGTCGAAGAAATGGACCAGGACGAGGAAGATGATTGGCGTGAAGCCAATGAAGAGGACGCCGACGAGGTGGTCGCTGCCCCCGTCGCTGAAGACGAAGTTGAATTCGCTGATGATGATGACGAGTATCTGGACGAAGACGACGAGGATTCCGATGAAGAATCCCTCGACGAAGTCTTTGAAGACGATGATGACGAAGACTGAGTGATTCGACAGCCTGGCTCCGCAATCACTCGGCTGATCTTCCCTCATGAAGATCGCCGAGTGTTCGTTCCATCCTGCCCAGCGCATCCCGAACTTCCCAGCTTTGAATGGAAAGCGGTGGCACAAAGTACATCGTATTGCCGAGCGTTCGCATGAGCAGGCCGTGACGTCGTGCGACGCCTGGGACCTTTTGCGCCAACGGATGGAAATAATCCCCGGGCCCCGATCCCGGCAATTCAAAGGCTAAAATGCCCCCGATGGCGCGAGGCGAGACAAGGTCAAAGGCCCGAGCGCGGTTTTCAATCCAAAGAGTGCATTCCTCTTCCATGGCCCGCACGCGATCCAGAATCCTTTCACGCCGATAGATATCAAGGGCTGCCAAGGCCGTGGCACAGGCCAGGGCATTGCCGGTAAAAGTGTGGCCGTGAAGCATGGCTTTGCTGCCGTCCTGATCCAGGAAATATTCAAACATGCTCTCGCTTGTCAGGGTCACTGCCAGCGGTAAGGTGCCGCCGGTCAGGCCTTTGGCTATGCAGACGATATCGGGCTGAAGACCGGCGCGTTCAAACGCGAAGTAGGAGCCGAGGCGTCCCATGCCGGTGAAGACTTCATCCAGAATCAAGGGCAGCTGATACTCACGGCAGAGGCGTCCCAAGGTCTGCAGCCAGGTGATGTCCTGCATGTTCATGCCGGAGGCGCCTTGCACCAATGGCTCGATGATCACACCCGCCAGGTCTTTCCCATGGAGCTGGAACATGTTTTCCAGGGCTTTCAGGCCTTCGGGCAGGGCTGCCGGGCCTTGCGGGCAAAGGCGCGAGGCGTGCGATGTTACGGGGCTGAGGCTTTTGCCTTCGAAGAGATAGGGGGAAAAGGCTTTATGAAAACCCTCGGTCGAGGCCACCGACATCGCGCCGAAGGTATCGCCGTGATAGGCGCCACGGAAGAAGAGAAAATTCTTCCGATGATGTACGCCCCGATTCTGCCAGCTTTGAGCGGCCATCTTCAAGGCGACTTCCACGGCGCAGCTGCCATTATCCGTATAAAAAACCCGCGGCAGCTGACCCTGGGAAAGGTCGACCAGTTCCTTGGCCAGAAGGCTCGCGGGTTCATGGGTCGCGCCTGCAAAAATGCAGTGATCAATCTTTCGATGCTGCCTCGCCAGGGCGGCTCCGATTTTTGGATGGCCGTGACCTGTGGAATTGGTCCACCACGAGGCGCTGGCGTCGATCAGTTTTTCGCCCGTGTGGGTTTTCAGATAGATGCCCTGGGCTTTCACGAGCGGCAAAGGTTCGGGTGCGGTTTGATGTTGGGTATAGGGATGCCAGCAGTGTTTTTTATCGTAGGCATACCAGGCGGAGATATCCACGGGCTTTTGCGTTGCCCCGATCACCGCATCAAAAAGTTCTTCGCAGGCTTTTTGCCATTCGGATCCAGGGGAACTTAAATCCATCCAGGGAAAGGCCACGAAACGGTGATCAGGCCGCATGCGGCGAAGGCTTTGCATATTGGCTTCATGCGGGGGACCATTCACAATGACAGCCAGAACATCAAGTCCGGCTTGATCAAGAGCTTCAAGCGTCAGGAGCGTATGATTCAAAGTGCCGAGCCCGCTGCTGGCCACCAGCACCACAGGCAATTCCATGCGCACTGCGGCGTCGCGCCAGGTTTCATTCTCATCATTCAAGGGAACGAGCAGACCGCCGGCGCCTTCCAGCAAAACAGAGACATCGGAGTGCAGGGCTGCGGCAATCTCTTCCACAGTCGGAGCCTTCATTCCGGCCGCACGAGCCGCCTGATCCGGAGATGCGGGGAGGGGATAGGACCAGACGCGGCCTTCGTAGACTTTCATCTTGGGGCATAGGGCGTGCACCTGATCCCGGTCCAGATGCTGACCACCCGTCTGGACGGGTTTCCAATACTGCAGTGGCTGTCCACGCCGCAGGGCGCCTGTCATCAATGCTGCGGATACTATGGTTTTGCCGACATCCGTGCCGGTTCCCGTTACGAATAGCTTCATCGTAAAATCCTCTGGGCCAGTTCGCTGGCCTTCACCTTAAAATCCTTTGCGCCAGTTCGCTGGCCTTCACCGTAAAATCTTTTGCGCCAATTCACTGGCCTTCACCGTAAAATCTTTTGCGCCAGTTCACTCAGAACTTTTTTCAGCCTCTCCTCATCCGCATCCGTGAGCCCCGCATGCAGCGACAAACGCAGGCGGCAGCTGCCTTCGGGAACTGTAGGGGGGCGAATGGCCCGGGCCAGCACGCCCCGTTCCTGGCAGAAAGCTTCGGCGCGCAAAGCGTCGGCTTCCGGGCCCAAAATAATCGGAATAATATGCGTGGCGCTCGCGCCTTTATTAAAGCCGAGCGCATCCAGATGTTCATGCACGCGCACGATTCTTTTTTGAAAGACCCGGCGCTGTTCGTCCAAGGTCTTCATGGTCCGAACACTTTCCCCAAGAGCCGCAGCGGCCCAGGGCGAGGCTCCGGTCGTGAAGATAAAACTGCGTGCCGTGTTGATCAGATGATCGCGAAGCCAGGAAGGGCCGCAGATAAAAGCGCCGCTGCCGGCCATGGCCTTGCCGCAGGGGTTGACGGAAATATATTCGTCATGCGATACGCCCGCAGCTGCCATCCAGCCCTCGCCTTTCGGACCGTAAACCCCAAGCGCATGGGCTTCATCCACGACCAGCACGGCTTCATACCGCTGCGCGAGGGCCGCAAGTTCCCTGGCCGGACAAAGGTCGCCGTCCATGCTGTAAAGGGATTCCACGACAATAATCTTGAGCCTGGCCCGGCTGTCCTGAAGCAGCTGCTCCAGCTCCTGACAATCATTGTGCCGGAAAATTCGCTTGTGCTCGGGTCTGAGACGGGCCAGCCGCATGCCATCAATGAGGCTCGCGTGGTTCCATTCATCGGAAAAATAAACGGCGTCACCAAGGTGCAGGGCGCTCATGAGAGCTTCGTTGGCTGCATAACCGGATGGAAAATAAAGGGCGCTCTCTGCGCCCTTCCAGGCGGCGAAAGCCTGTTCGACCTCGTCATAAATCAGGTGCTCGCCACCCAGAAGGCGGCTCGCTCCCGATCCAGCGGGCCAGGGAGCCGCCGCGGCCAGAGCCCGCTTTTGAAAAGCAGGATCGCCACGCAGCCCCATGTAATCATTGTGCGTGAGATCAAGACCGCGGCTGTCCGTTAAAGGCCTGAGGCGACGTCTTCGCTGCAGAGCGTCGAGCGTCGCCAGTTTCTCCTGGATCAGACCCGCGAGCGTTTTCATCAGTGAACCGCTTGGCAGGATACCCCGGCGTCACTGCCACTCCTGGCATGTTCGGGGGCGGAAGCATGTTCGGGGGCGGAAGCATATTCGGACGCGGAAGCACCGGCTTCAACAGGTTTTAGACCGAGACGCTGGAAAAGAGCGCGATCGCGATCTTCACCGGGATTGGGCGTCGTCAGAAGTTTCTCGCCGGTGAAGATGGAGCTGGCGCCGGCCATGAAACAAAGGGCCTGAGCCTCGTCACTCATCTGGGTGCGGCCTGCGGAGAGGCGTACACGACTGGCCGGCATGATAATGCAGGCCGTGGCGATGGTGCGAACCATCTCGAAGATGTCGATTTCGTCTTTATCCGCCAAAGGCGTGCCTTCGACTTTGACCAAAAGGTTGACCGGAACCGATTCAGGATGTGGACTCAGGGAATGGAGCTGATGCAGAAGGCCCACGCGATCGCCTTTGGTTTCGCCCATGCCGACGATGCCGCCGCAGCAGACGGTCATGCCCGCTTTGCGTACGTTGTCGAGCGTGTCGAGCCTATCCTGATAGACGCGTGTGCTGATGATGTCGCCGTAGTATTCCGGCGAGGTATCGAGGTTGTGATTATAGGCATAAACGCCGGCTTCCGCGAGCTGCTGCGCCTGCTCTGTGTCGAGCATGCCCAGAGTCGTACAGACTTCCAAGCCTAATTTACGCACTTCACGTACCGCTTCCAGGACCTGATCGAACTGCGGTCCTTTCTTCGGCGGATTGCGCCAGGCCGCTCCCATACAGAAACGGCTCGAACCATTTTCCTTGGCTTCCTTGGCAGCGCTCACGATGGTTTCCACGGGCAGAAGCCCATGCGCGGCCACATTGGTTTCGTAATGGGCGCTCTGCGGGCAGTACGCGCAGTTTTCCTTGCAGCCGCCGGTTTTTATCGACAGCAGTGTGCTCATCTGAATTTCATCCGGAGCGTAGTAGCGTCTATGGACACTTTGCGCCAGATACACCAGGGTGGTGATGGGCAAATCGTAGATCGCCTGGATCTCTTCGCGAGTCAGGTCGTAGCGTGGTTCGCCCAAGGCCAATTGTTCCAGGTCCAACATCCAAAAACCCCCTCTTTTGATCCTCCATTGGGCCTCAGTCTTAGTACAATTCACGGGTGTTTGCGAGAGATATTGGCGAAAACGGTGCAACGTGGTAGCAATCTTAGCTCCTAAGTGATGACAGGTACGAAACGGCGATTGTAGTATAGTAGAAATGTCAAAATTACCAATCGGGAGTCTTGCGCCAGATGTTGAACTTCGCACTGCACCGGATTTTTCGCATCGTAACGGGTTTGAGTTTGATCTTTTTCCTCAGTCTGGGTTCAGGCGCAGCTCTAATGGCGCAGGATGTCCCAGCCAAAGATGCGAGCAAAGCCACAGCCGGTGAGGGCTTGGAGGAGACCGCAACCGAAGTCGCTGATTTTGGTTCGCATTCCATCCTTTCTCAGGCCTGGCGCAGCGGTATCGTGGTCTTCAGCGTGCTGGTGGTGCTGATCGGCTTTTCCATTATCAGTTGGGCCATCTTCATCTGGAAATTGGTCGTCCTGAAGAAACACACGGCCACGAGCGAGGCCTTCATCAAAAATTTCTGGGAAAGCCGCTCGCTGAATGATTTGAACAGCCGCCTTGGCGAATATCCTTACAGCCCGGCCAAGGAAATCTTCCGGACCGGCTACGCGGAACTCGTGCGCGGCAGCCAGATGAAAGAGAACACGACCCAGCACCAGCTGGCGATCAATGCCGCGATCGACAACCTGAATCGCTCGCTCGGCAAAGCCAAACGCCTGGAAAAGAAGAAACTGGAATCCTATCTGTCGCTCCTGGCCATCATCGCGTCGTCGGCGCCTTTTATCGGTCTCTTTGGAACCGTTTGGGGTATCATGGGATCGTTCGAAGGCATCGCGCGCACCGGTTCGGCCAGTCTCGCGGCCGTGGCCCCTGGTATTTCGGAAGCTCTGATCGCGACCGCCTTCGGTCTTCTGGCTGCTATTCCCGCGGTTATCGGCTTCAACGCCGCCAATGCCCGCATCCGCAACTTGATCGGCTCTCTGGATGGTTTCTGCGCGGACTTTCTGAATATAGTCGGCCGCTATCTGGTCAGCGAAAAGAAGGGTGGAGCCGCCACCACTCAATCACCCCTGTGAGGCAGAAGACTCATGGAATTTAAACAGTCGCAGTCTGATGGTGATGACGATAACGGAGCCATGGCCGACATCAATATCGTGCCATTGGTCGACGTGATGCTCGTGCTCCTGATCATTTTCATGGTGACCGCTCCGCTTTCCATTGGCGGAATCAACGTCGATCTTCCCAGCAGCAAGGCCCGCAGTCGGGATATGGCGGAAGACCGCGTGGTGCTCTCGATCAATCAGAAAGGCGAATACTTCATTGAGAAGATGGAAGTTCCCGCCGGTGTCCTCGATATCCGGTTGAAAGAGCTGTATCAGCAGCGTGAAAAGAAAGAACTCTATATTCGCGCGGATAAGACCGTGGTCTATGGTCGCGTGGTGGACGCGATGAGTGCGGCCAAGCTTGCCGGCGTGACCCGGATCAGCATGCTGACCCAGGCTCCGACTAAACCCCAATAATGGACGAGGGACGCCCTTGGCTTCGATGAGTGATTCCGAAAATGAAGTGACGGCCCGCGAATCCCGCTCGCTCATGCTCTTCATCGGTATATCCGTAGCGGCCCACCTTGTGGGCTTCATTCTGAGCATGTTCAATCTTTTCGGTCTTCCGAAGCCCGCTTTGGAAGAGTACAGCATTGATACCGAACTCCTGAGCGAGGTCGATATGGGCTCGGCGCCCAAGACCGTCATTCCCAGTGCGCAAAAAGCCGAGGAAGCCAGCGTTCCGACGAACCAGCTCCCCCAGCTGCCGAAGACCGTGACCATCAAAGAGAAGGTCAAGGAAGAGGAAGGCATCCTGGAGGAGAAAAAAGACGAGAAGATCGAAGAAGGGAAGAACATCACCAAGGATACCGAAGAGGACGGCCAGGCCATCGTGAAACCGGATGCCGCGGTGAAGCTCAAGAAGTCTGAGGCCTTGGAGCGCCTTGTTCGAGAACGGTTGAAAGAGCAGCAGAAAGAAGAGACCAAGGAGCTGAAGACCCAGGAGAAATCGGACCTGGCGCAGATTCGGGATGTTTTGAAGAATGCGGGTGTCACTCAAAATTCGAGTGGCGGTATCGTGGCGATCGCGGAGAACAATCGCTATTCGGCCTATTTGAATTCGACCTTGCGCAGAAACTATGCGCTGCCTACGACCTATCAGCTGACCCGGAAGGATATGTTTACCGTCATTCGAGTGCAGCTCAGTGTGCGTGGCGAGCTTATGGATGTTCAGGTCCAGGAAAGCTCGGGCGACGACACTTTCGATGGATACTGTGTTCAGACGGCGCAAAGGTCCGCGCCGTTCAACCCGCCTCCGAAGGGAATGGCCGGGGTGGAAATTCAGTTAACTTGCAAGCGCTGAACGCTGCAGAGGAGTAAATAGGTTATGAAGCTTTGGTTGATTGCGCTGATGGGATTCTGGTCCCTTTGCGAAAAGGGCGTCGCTGCTGAGAGTACGAGTCCGATCAAGATTAATATCGATAACCCCGCCTTCCGCAAGACCGTCGTGGCCATTCCTAAAATTCAGGTTGCCGGCCAGGTGCAGAGTCCACAGGGTAAGAAGCTGGCCGAGGAAGGCTCGCAGGAACTGATCCGCCTGCTGCAATTCTCAGGCTTTTTCTCGGCTTTGGCAGAAGGCGCTTACCAGGGTGCCTGGGATCAGTATGCCAAGGCCCGCAAGACCACGGAATCGGCGACCTGGATTACCGAGAGCAAAGGTTTGACCGGCGAGGAAGTCGTCCAGTGGCGTGCCCTTGGTGTGGAATCTTTGACTATGGGCGCTCTGACGGAAGATCCGGGCAAGGGTCTCACGCTTTCCTTCAAGACCTTCGATGTGAATCGCAGTCAGGAAATCCTGGCCAAGCAATTCACCCACATCACCGATTACAAGGCGTCCCTGCGCCAGTACGCGGATTTTCTTCTGGAAGCTTACACAGGAAAATCCGGTATCTTCAATTCCAAGGTCGCCTTCGTCGGACGTCGCAGCAAAGCCGCCAGCAAGCAAATCTTCGTGGCCGACTTTGATGGCTCCAACATCACGCAGATCACCGATGGGGATTTTCCGCACCTTTCGCCCGCCTGGAGCGCAGACGGCCGTTACCTCGTCTATACATCCTATGAAACCAAGTCTCCGGACCTCTTCGTTTACGATACGACCACGCGTACCAAGCGCCGCGTGACGACCACGCCAGGACTTGATTCCGGGGGCAGCTTCGCGCCGAATGGCAAGATCCTCGCCCACACCAGTTCGCGCGGTGATGATACCGATATCTTCAGCATCACGCCCGCCGGTACGGATCGTAAGATTCTTCTGGAAGGTTCGGGCCTGGATGTGGATCCGAAATTCTCTCCGGACGGCAAGTGGCTGGCCTGGGTATCAGGACGCTTTGGCAATCCGCATATTTTTGTTGCTTCGCTCAGCTGGAACGGGGACACGCCGAAGATTGTCAGCGATAAGCGCCTCACCTATTCGGGCTGGTATAATGCAACGCCGGCCTGGACGCCGGAATCAGACAAGATCGCCTTTGGTGGCTATGACCGGGATATCGACCGTTGGGATATCTTCATGATGAACCCGGATGGGACGCAGCTGGAACGCTTGACCCTGAAAAGCGGCGACAGCGAAAATCCGAGCTTCTCGCCGAACGGCCAGCTGATCGTCTTTCAATCCAACCGGATCGGCGATTCGAATGCCAAGGGTTTGAATACGCTTTGGATCATGAATCGCGACGGCAGCAATCAGCACAAGCTTGAAATCAGCGGACTCTACGATGCGCAAACGCCGGCCTGGTCGTCGAATCGTAAGTCTTTGTAATACGAAGTCCTCTTAGGCCACCTGTGGCACGAGAGGTACGCGAGCGGCATCGGGGATGGAAATTTCAAAACGGCAGCCCCGATGCCTCTGACTCTTCACCTTGATCTCACCACCCAACTGCTGCACAGCGGCCAGCAACGCGCTCATACCCACACCGCGCCCCGAAATTTCCGAGAGTGTCTGGGTCGTGGAGAAGCCAGGCATAAAGATAAGACGAGCCCTGTCTTCTTCAGAAGCCTGATCAAAGGCTTCAGGCGTGACGAGCCCCTTTTCCACAGCGACTTCGCGAATGCGCTCCCAGTCGAGGCCCTGACCGTCATCCGCCACAGTTATCAGAATCTGGCCCGGATTACGTTCGATCGAAAGATCAAGACGCGCCCGCGATGATTTGTTGGATCTTTGTTCGGGAGTTTCAATGCCATGATCCAAAGCATTGCGAAGCAGATGAGGCATCGTGCTGATCACCGGGCCCAGCAGCTCGGGATTGACCAGCACGTCACCCCCCTGAACGTGAATATCCACGTCCTTGCCGAGTTGCGCCGCAAGGCGACTGGTATGAGTGAGCATGGCGCCGAAGAGAGAACGGATGGGCACCATGCGGGCGTCCTGAACCCAGACCTCAAAGGCCCGCGTGACCTCGTCCAGAGCCCTTGCGCTTTGGAGTGAGACGCTCAGCTGATCCAAGACCTTATTGGAGACGAAAATTCCCTTGGGCGCATCCAATCCGCTGTCCAGCCCAAGAAGATCCTGATGGCGGCTCAGGAAAAAGTCAACCTGCGCGCTTACCCTTTCCAGTTCCTCCCCACCAATCTCATTCTGATCCTCGATCTGATGAATGGACTGCGCGACTTCATCCAGACCATAGATAGCAAAGTTCCCTTTCAGGGTATGAAGGATCATCCGCACGCGTTGACTGTCAGCCTGGGCCTGGGCGTCCATGGCGGCCCGCAGATCGCGCATCGATTCCGCGAGAAAGCTTTGAAAGCCGGCCCTATCCTGCATGATGTTCAAAAGCGTTTGATTGATCTGGGCATCCTTTTCCGCATTCACAAGGCCCGTCACATCCGTGATGGTAAAAAGGATCGCATAGACGGCGTCACCCTGGTCCCGAACTATCGAGCCTTGGAGGGAGACGGCTCTCTGGTCGATCGTGATGCGACCATGAATTTGGCTGAGGCTGACCTCATCGGGAAGCAGGCCCGAGAAAACCTGGGAAACGGCCATTTGAAAGTGCGCGCGCTCGCGCTCTGTCAAATCAAGAAGATCCTGCAGCTTCTGACCGACGGTGATGGTACGGCCAAAAATTTCCTGGCAGGATTTGGTGAAGCCTTCTTTCACGGTCAGATCAGGACCGATCAGTAAGAATCCTGCTTTGACGTTATCAAGAATAATGCGAATCGTTTGGGTGCGGTCTTTGACTTTGCGTTCCAGATCATCATTGAGCTGCCGGATTTCGACCTCGGCTACTTTAAGGCGGCGGAAGGCGCGTGAGAAACGCTTTGAGATCAGGATGGCTTGGACGAGAATGAAGAGAAAGAGTCCGACGTGAGAAAGAGTCACCGTTTTGATGATGTTATGGTTTTTGAGCACATCATTGACGATCGTCAGGATGAAGGCGCCGAAACCAGATGCGATCAGGAGCGAATCATCCTTCTGCTCCTTGGCCAGGGCCAGACACTTCACCAGATAGAGCGAACCCAGGATGATCAGGATTTCAAAGGGTATGAGCAGGACCCCATGGATGCGGAGGGGCAGAACTCCGATGCAAAGTGTATAGAGGGCCGCTATCAGCACGATGCCCTGAACGATGCGGCGCGATATGCTTTTGTGAAAGAGGACATAGATAAAACTGCAGCAGGCGGCCGTAGGAACCGTCACGCCCCAGTATTCAAAGCGATACTGCCAATGAAAATCCGGCTGATCAAAAATTTCGTAAAGAAGCAGGCCTTCCGAGCGGCTGATGGTGCGAAGTCCGATGGACAGGCAGAAGAGTCCAAAGAGCAGAGGATCGAGGCGCTCACGCCGCAGAGCAAAAAGGCTGAAATGATAGAAGGCCATGATGAAGATCGCGCCCACTACAAAGGCATCGCGAATGCGCGCGGCCTCAAGATTATCGTAAATCAAATGGGTGGATCCGATTCTGATCGGTGTGGATGAGCTGATGAACTGATAGTTGCTATAGGCGGAGATCTGCACCACGATATCAAGCGTCTGCTCCGTGCCTTCCAGGTTATAGACCAAAGGCCTGAGAGCCGGTTTTTCATCTGCGACGCTGATCCCGGGACGCCCTGATTCGGACGCCAGCCGACCGTTCATCCATATCCGACTGGCCGAACGCAGTTCGGGAAAGAAGATGGTGTAATGTGAAACCGCTTCGGGCAAGCGCAGCTGCAAGCGAAAGGTTCCATGCCGGATTTCGCCGAGATTCTGTTCGCTGGGATTGATGGCTAACAGGGGCAGGCGTCGCGGTGGAGCTTGACCTTGAATGTCCGCGGGAGTCAGGAATTCGCCCGGATAGAAATCCCAGGCGTTGACGATTTCAAATGCCGCATGATGAAAGGGAAAGTATCGCAGATCGATAGGGTCACGGTTTTCCTCGGCCCGTGCAACGCCGGAGAGGAGAACGAAGAGGCTGATGATAAAGCTGACGATGCGATCCATAGACCCTATCCTGTCCCGATTTCTTAAATAGTATCGGTAAGATAGGGTGAAACATTACGGGTTTCCCCTGGAATTTTAAGCCTTCGGCTTCACAGGGGATCCCGGCGTTTCTTGGGACCTCTCCAAAACCCCAGTCAGGAGCCTTCCGCCTCGCCTATGGCGCTGCGCACCCATTCCTGCATTGCGGGCAATGCGCCCATGGTGTGAACGTATTTTTCGATCGCGCCTGTCAAAGGTATGGAATACGTGGTCAATCGCGTAGTAACCGGCGCATACATCGCATCCGCAATCGTAAAAGAGCCGAAGAGGAAGGGGCCACCGGAGCGGTTCAGACATTCATTCCAAATATCGAAGACACGTTTCAGATCGCTTTGCGTGTCATCGGTCAGATCAGGTGTGGAAAAGCGTTTCGTGACATTCATCGAAAGCTGCTGGCGCATGGCGCCAAAGCCTGAATGCATCTCGGCGCTGACGCTGCGGGCCAGGGCACGGTCGGCCATGTTTTGCGGCCACAGGCCTTTGTCCGGAAAAAGCTCATGGAGATATTCCGCGATGGCCAATGAATCCCAGATGCGAACATCACCATGCAGGAGAACGGGGATTCGTCCCGAAGGGGAATATCTCTTGATCTGCTCACGCGTCGCAACCTGGTTCAAGGGGATCACAACTTCCGTGAACGGGATGTTGGTTTGCTTCAGAACAAGCCAGGGGCGCAGTGACCATGATGAAAAAGTCTTGGAGCCCACAACCAAAGTCATATCCATATCCGCTCTCCTATAGTTGGCTTGGATTTAATAGGGGAAAGCCGGCTTTGTCCAGTCCCGCCTCCGATTTTTTGTCCCCGATTGCGCCCGGGCGCTGGTCTGGAATTGATCATGCTGCGCAGCGCTTTTTATCTATGCCATAGAGGCCAAGTCGGTATTATGCAGGAGTTTTGAATAGATGGGCTCGATTGAACCCGGGTGGCCATAAATCGAAATCTTTACAATAGATTTCGGCTTATTCACCACGGCATGAATATACGCATTTTCACCACGATAGTGATTGACCTCATCAACGAAAAGCGTTATCCCCCGTTGGTCATTTTGACAAAACCGGACAGAGTAGAATCAGGGGAACAGGTCATGAGATCACAACGATTTTTGATGCCGGCTTGCCTTCTAGTCATCGCAAGTTCAGCCCAAGCACAGGTCGAGAAAGCTCCAGTTCAGTCCACCTATCTTGAATATCTGCGATATCAGCAGTATGTCCACAGCGCCTCAGAAAACACCCAGTTGGGTCAGGAAACTCTCTTCGATGCGCTGGTCGGTTATAGGCTCACCGAAGATACCGCCGTCAAATTCCGCCTCGACATCGACCCCAATCGCGGATCGGTCGATAACAAAACCTCGAAGCTCAACTTCCGTCTTCTGCACAAATACGAACAATTCGAATTCCAGGCCGACCTTCTTTTGAATGGCGACGATAATAAGCGCGGCGCGACCACTGTGGGTCTCGACAGCACTTCGAAATATTCGTGGATCTCCTATACCCCGGTTTCCCAGCTCAAAGTCGTTTTCTATCCCTATAACTTCGGTACCGAAATCGGCCGTGAATTCCGCACCTGGGATGTGGCGCGCCTTTACTATATCGAAGGCACACCTGCCTATATCTCGAACCTGCCGATCGAAAATGAAAGCATTGGCACCAAGACCCTGCCTGGTCTTGAAGTCCAGTACAGCCCTATCGAAAACCTTACAGCCTATGCGGGCGTGGGTTCGGCTGGCTTCTTCTATCCCGCCACCCCTGGCTTTACGATCGAAGAAAACGCGGCCTCCGAGCGCTGGAAAGTTAAGGAAGATCGCGGTTATAAGGCCGGTGCCTACTATCGCACGACGGAGACCTTCGCCCTTTTTGAATACGCGACGCATACCAATGCCGAGCAAGGTGGATCCATGCTGGACGCAGCCTGGTCGCTTCAGTTGAATCAAAGGTTCGGCCCTGCGGTGGTCAACTTTGAACGCACCTGGACCAAGGCCGCAAACAATGCCTACCGTCTGAACAACGAAATGAGCTGGTTCCAGGATATCGCCCCCTTCCGCCCTGTTTACAGCGATTACTACGGCAATCGTCAGGACTGGCTGGGCAAAACTGATGCTGCAACCATGCTGAAAGCTGGTTATACTTTCGGCGCGATTACGCCGTTTTTGGCTTATAAATTCATCGGTCAGTACTTTATCGACCGTGAACGTGAATCGGCTCAACGTCTTAGAACAGCAGACGAAACCGCATCCCATGGCGGCCTTCGCATGCTGGTCGTAGGCGCGGACTACACCGCAGGCAAGTTCAACTTCCGTCCCGAAGTTGAATTTCAGGAAGCGAAAAATGCCGTCTTCGGTAACCGGACCGATGTTCGCGAAGACCGCATTTTGAGTGAACTGAACAAAAAAGATACTGTGGTAAAACTGACGACGTCCTACATTTACTGAGACATCGCGAATAGCCGAACAAGGGGCTCCCTATGAAAACGATTCGAGTTATGAGTCTAGCTCTTGCTCTTGTCTGCTCCCCGATTCTGACCAGCTGTTCCGATGACAGTGAAAAGCGTCAGGGACAGGTTGAACAGGTTCAAGCGATCGAAGATCTGCTCGTCGCGGTGCAAACCGTCGAGCAGGATTTGGCTCAGGGCTTTCTTCTGAAGAATGCCAACGAGCGTGATAAAGCTGAGCTGAAGCAGAATGTTTACGACCTCAAGATTTCCGCCTACCGCTTGAAAAATAATCCTTATGATGCTGATGCCCTGGCTCAGCTGTATCAGGCCTTTGTGGTTTATGATGCGCTGAACCTTCTGGAAGACGATCGGGCCCGCCTGGGTGGTCTTGATGAGCAGCTGCGCGCGACCCTGGATACTGTGGCCACGCTGCAGGGCAAGACCCTGGATGGTATCGAGCGTCCTCTGTTCACCAAAGTGTTCAATTACGAACTGGCTCCCTTCGCTACGACCAGGACCTGGCGCATCGATGGGACTCGCGATAAGAAATACGCGATCGGTGACGGCAAGCAGGATGCCTGGCTTCTGTCGCCTCGCATGAATCTGAGTGAAGTCGGCAATCCCGCCTTCATGATCGATCAGGCGATCAACGATCGTGGTCTGCCTTTCCTTGACGGTGTCATGTACCTCGTTTCGCAGGACTACGTGTCCGGTGATCCCGCGAAGGCAACCTGGGAATCCGTCAAGATCAATTCGATGCCAGACGGCAGCAGCTTTAACTATCGCAAGAGCGAGGCTGTCAGCCTGAAAGCCTATCAGGGTAAATCCATCGTCGTGGCGTTCAAGCTCGATGGTGAGAAGCTGAAGTTCATGCCTGCGAACGCTCGTTCCGCCTGGCAGATTGCCAGCTTCACGCTTCTGGGAACTGGCAAGGTTACCTATGAGCAGCTGAGTCTCACGGGTGCTGGTTCGGGTTCGGGTAACGCCAACACCGGAACGGAAGTCGCTGGTCCCGCCCGCGATCTGCCGCTGCCCTACGTGAAGAGTTTCCGGAATAATGCCTTTACGAACTTCTCGGTGACTTCGACCGATCCCAAGACTGGCTGGACGATCTTCAAGTATCCGAACTCGTCTGACTCCTGCTGTTCGAAAGTGGGCGGCAGCAATTCGACCAGCTGGCTCGTCAGTCCTCGTTATGATCTGAGCAATGTGCAGAATCCCCAGTTCTTCATTCGCCAGACCATCAACAAGGCTCCTGAAAATGATGCTGTGATCAGCGTCCTGATCACGACCGATGAATCCGTTGCGGATCTTTCCAAAGCGAACTGGGAAAAGGTGAAGTTCAGCAAAGAGCCAACCTACAGCCCCAAGTTCGTCTTTGAAGATTCGGAAAAAGTCGATCTGAGCAAATACGCGGGCAAGAAAATCGTGATCGCTTTCAAATACCAGCAGGGTGAAGCTACGAGCTACCCGACCTGGGAGATTGATTCGATGCAGATCCTTGGGACAGGGACTCTCAGTTTTGATCCTGTGACCGTGGATACCATGGGTTCGGCTCCTGTAACCCCGACTCCTGCTCCTACGACCCCGCCAGCTCCGGTCGTGCCGCAGCTTTATAAGAAGAGCTTCAAGGAAACGGCCCTGACGGATTTCCTTGTGGAAACTCAAGGGAATGCTGCGAACGGTTGGAATGTTTATACGATTCCCAATCAGTCGAAGCCTTGCTGCCTCAAGGTGGAAGGCAGCGACCTGACGAGTTGGTTCGCGACGCCTCGTTTTGATTTGACGGATGTGAAAGATCCACAGTTCTGGTTCCGCCAGGCTGTGCTGAAGGCATCCGACAATCCAGACATCCTGACGATTTGGGTCACGACCGATGAGACCATCGCAAGTCTCGCCACGGCGAACTGGGAACAGATTCCCATCACCAAAAGACCGGCGTTCAGCACACGCTTTGTGTGGGAAAACTCCGAGACCTTTAATCTCAGCAAATATGCGGGCAAGAAGATCGTCATCGGCTTCCGTTACAAGACGCCAGTGATGGAAAAAGATTGGCCCGTCTGGGAAGTGGATTCGCTCCAGCTCGAAGGCAATGGCACCTTGAAAATGGAGCCGGTGGTTTTAACTCCATCGGCCGGCTGAAAAGGGGTCCAACATGAACATGTCCAAGCATCTGACCGCGATACTTCTGCTGCTTGGATCCTTCTCCTGCGTGAAGCAGGCGGATCCACGCGAAGACGCGCCCATACTGATTGATACCAGTGATCGTTTCGAAGGCTCGAACCTGGCCGGGAATTTGATCACGACCGCGATGCAAAAAGAGCTGGAAGTGGACATCGTGTTCTATCCCAGCGATTTTCTGCCATCGAATGGCTATGCGATTTTGAGTAAAGACCTGACCGAAGAGGACATCGATCAGAAAATTCTGCCGATCTATCCTTCCGGTGACAAGGACACCTTCCGCGTGGGTACGCTGCGGGGGTCGGAGATCCGGGATTTTATTCTGAATCGGAGCAATAAGTATTACCGGGTCGACCTGCAGGTCGCCGGGGTGGAATACGATATTCAGTACGAGGGCGGTCTGCCCACGATCTATCACGCGACCAGGCAGCACGGTCTGCCGCTGGAAGATCGCAAGAATTATCGTGTGGCCATCAGTAACGAAGCCTTTTTCAGTCCGTTCCCGGGTTATCGCTATGGCAACAGCTTTGAAAATAACTTTGAGTTCGAGCCTGGTGATTATTCCGCCAAGGAACTTCTGAAGCGTTATCTTTCCAAGCTCAGCAGCCTGCCTCTTCTGAACGAAGAGCGCGCGACCATCCGTATGCACAATACGGGTCTTGTCGGCGGTACTCTTTCGATTCCTGAGATCCAGGGTGAAGCGCACTTCTCGCCTTATCGCGGTAAAATCGTCACCACCGAAGGTGTTGTGACGGCTGTGGCCGAGATCGAGGAAGGCGGCACGGAACTTTACATTCAAACGGAAAATGATGACGGCAACCCACTGACGTCGAATGCGATCAACGTTTACTTAAGCGGATCCCGTACGGATCTTGCGGCGGGCGTTCGCGTTCAGGTCACGGGGACTGTTTATGAAGTCATGACGGCTCAGGGTTTGACCCGTACGGCGATTCGTGAGGTGTCCAATCTTTCGATTCTGGCGACCGGACTTCCTTTGCCCACTCCGGTTCTGATCGGACCCGGTGGACTTCAGGTGCCGAATGCTGTGGTGTCGAGCTATCGTGGAAACGTCAACCAAAAGCCCCGGCTCAATCCCCTTGACGGCATGGATTTCTGGGAAGCCCTCGAAGGCATGAGGATTCGTCTGGTGCGTCCAGAGGTGGTCGGCTTCCGCGGTGGTAAAGAGAAGTTTGATGATAACAAGCGTTATCTGACCCTCTTCGTTCGCCCCGAAGGCGCGAGCCCGATCGAGCAGCAGTCGGCTTCCAAAGGCCTTTTGGTGGATCAGCTGAACGGTGACTTCAACCCCGAGGTCGTCCGGATTTCCGCCAGTGAGCTTGCCCCGAACGTGAAGGCTGAGTATGTCTTCAACGTGGGTGACAAGTTTTCTTTCGATCTGGAAGGCATCCTGAGCTTCCAAACCAACACCTTTGGTGACGGTGAATTCGCGATGTTCGTGACGGGCAGCTTTGCAGCGACCTCGACCATCAAGGATCTGGATCAAAGGGCCAAGGCTCGCTTTCAAGGCGACCAGGATCATGTGACAGTTGCGACCTTCAACGTGGAAAACCTTTCCGGTATTCTGGACAAACGCATCAAGCGATTGGCCGAAGCCATCAGCACGAACCTCCTCTGCCCCGACGTTGTGAACCTGCCTGAGATTCAGGATAACAATGGCGTCGATTTCGGTGAGGGTTCCGCGGCGGATATCACCCTCGGTTCGATCGTGAAGAACATCAACTGCCCCGGCTCGGACTATCGGTATCTGAACATAGATCCCATTCCGAACTCCGATGGCGGTGAACCAGGCGGCAACATCCGTGTGGCGATGCTCTATAACGCGGCCCGCTTGCAGTTTGAAAAAGTCGGCAATGCCGGCGCCAAGGATGAAACTTACGTGCTCCCAGGCGGGCGTTTGAATCAGAATCCTGGCCGACTTTTCGCGAACGATCCCGCCTATACGGGCACGCGGAAACCTCTGGTCGCGGAATTCTCGTTCAAGGGCGAGCGTTTCTATGTGGTCGGCGTTCACTTGAATTCGAAACTAGGTGATACGAGTCCCTGGTCCATCAATCAACCTGTGATCTTCCGCTCTGATAATCAGCGCGCGAAACTCACCGGTCGGATCAACCGCTTTATCGCGGATCTGATGGCTCAGGACTCGAATGCCAAAGTTATCGTTGCCGGTGACTTTAACGCCTACTGGCACGAGTCTTCCATGAAGGTTCTGGCTGGTGACTTCATGCAGAACCTCATGACTTACGGTGACCTTGTGCCGCGTAATCAGTGGTACACGAGTAACTATGATGGCAACGCGGCCGCGATTGACCATATTCTGGCAAGCAAGGCTCTCCTTTTGAATCATGAACCTGAGCTGAATATCGTCCATCTGAACTCGGACTTCATGGACAAGCTCTCGGATCATGATCCTGTGGTCGCCCGCTTCCGCTTCTGATTCGTTTTTCCTCGATGGCTGACGCTCACCGTGAAGGTGGGTGCTCAGCCATCGTTATTTTAGGGTTTTAAGCCTTTCAGCTGGCCGCCTGAGCGGATCCCAGAAGGCCTGGGGTGAGCAGGGTTTTATTGAGATAGAGATGGAAGGTCGTTCCATGCGCGGACGGGTTGATCTCGGCTGATGTGCTTTCCACCTGAATGCGCCCACCGTATTTTTCCACGAATGATTTGACGATAGGCATGCCGAAACCTGTGCCCTTCTCGCCGGCAGTGCCGGGGCGGGTGGTCTGGCGCGTGGGATCGAAGATGGCCTGGGCTATTTCTGCAGACATGCCGACGCCGGTGTCGATGATGGTGACATGGACTTGATCGCCTTCTTCACAGGCTACAATACGGACTGTCGAGCCTGGGAAGGAGAATTTCAAGGCATTGGATACGAGGTTGTTGAAGACGTGATTGCTGAGTGAGACAGGATCGGCTAGGACGCCGGTGCCGTCAGGCAACTGGTTGTCGATTTCCAGAGATATCTGCTTTTCGTTGAGACGATCGCGGAAGATCAGGTTGAGATCATCGAACATGCGGTCAAGGTTCACGGGGGTGATGGCGATCGTGCGCTTGCCGGAGTCGACCGCTTCCATCTCGCGGACGTTCGAGAGGATATCGGCCATGAGCTGGGCGGCGCGGGAGAGAGTCTTGTATTTGGCCTGTTTCTTTTCTTCCGGTATGCGGTTATTGGCGAAGAGTTCCAGAAGGCCGGTGATCAGTACGAGTGGGTTGGAAAGGTCATGGCAGAGGACGCGGAGAAGAGTGGCCTTGGTTTCCGCAGTCTTGCTCAGGGCCTGAGTCTTCTCATCCACAGTGTTCTGCAGCTCGACCTTATGGTTTTCGATCGTTTGAATCTTTTCCTGGATCTCGCGGTTTTTATTGTTGATGCTCTGAACCATCACATCAAGTTCATCTTCGCGCTTCTGTCGCCGCTCCAGCTTTAAAGGCTGCGATTGGTCCTTGGATTCGAGATAGCGCACGATATGAATGAGATGCCGTGTGATGCGCCCGCGCAGAAGGAAGACGACGTAAACGGCAAGCAGCAAGGTTTTTAGGATATTCGTGATCAGGATGTTCAATGACAGGCCATAGGTCCTGGAAATCACGGCATCCAGAGTCAGGCTGATGGTCAGAGTGCCGATGACCACAGGCTTATGATCCTGATTGCTGTAGGAAACCTCGACCTCGCGCGTCATGTAACGGGATCCAATCTTTTCCCCAAGGGACGCGAAGAAGTCTGAATCCTTGGATTTGATTTCGACGTAAGCCACGTCGGGTAAGCTTTTGATGCCAGCCAGGATCAGTCGGGCCTGGTCTTCATCAATTTGCCAAAGCGAGGCGGCGACCGCGGGAATATAACTGCTCTCGATCAGTTCGAAACGTGAGGCAACCCGATGCACATCCTTGTCATATTCGATATAAATTTGAATGGCACTGGCCAGAACAGCAATGAGTCCGCTGACTACGAAGATGTAGACGGCAGTGCTGTTACCAAGGCTCTTCAGAATCTTCCCGGCCATGCCCATTCCCAAGCGATCGGCGTAATGCGACACCCTCTGTTCGGCTTAACTCGTGGATATTTTAGAATACAGGACGTCAGAACTTGCGGGGGCGAGGTTTAACGTCTGCATTTTTTTAAAGGAATAAGATGAAATTGGGCAAGAAACCAAGCGCAGGAACCCATGCCGCGGGACGGCATGGGCGATGGATTCAAAGATTCTTCGTAGGCGTACGCATGGGGGAAGCCTGGTACATGGCCAGGGCCTTCGGCATGTGCTTGCTCAGTTCCTTGGCGCGACGTGCGGGATCGGGGTGCGTTGAGAGGATCTCGGGTGGACGCCCGCCGCCCATGGATCCCATCCGCTCCCAAAGTCCCACCGCTTCCCGAGGATCATAACCAGCCTTGGCCATATATTCGAGGCCCACGCGATCGGCTTCCGATTCGTGATAACGGCTGAAAGGCAGGACGACTCCGAATTGCGTGCCGATCCCCAAAAGGCCGGCGATCATGTTGCGATTCTTGGAATCAGAGAAGGTGATGGAGGCGACAGTCAATCCCATCTGCATCACCAGCTGCTGGCTCATGCGTTCCGCAGAATGGCGAAGCGTGGCATGCGCGACCTCGTGACCCATGACCGCGGCCAGAGCCGCATTGTTCTTCGCAACGGGAATGATGCCGGTATAAACAGCGACCTTGCCGCCTGGCAGGCAGAAGGCGTTCACGGTCTGCGGCTCGTCGATGACGGTGAATTCCCAATCGTAATCCACGCCGCTGGCCTGAGCAATGCGCCGACCGATCGAGGTCACTTCATTGTTCAAGGCGGTATTGCGCGAGATCTTGGCTTTCGCGAGCGTTTCCTCATAAGCCTGCGCGCCCAGGGAATTCATCTGGCTGTCCGAGACGAGGCTGAGCTGCGTGCGTCCCGTTTCAGGAGAGGTGACGCACGCTGCGACGCCGATCGCGATCGCCGCGGCGGACACAAGTCCGTACACGATGTTTGTTGGTTTGCCCATAGTGTGTGTTTCCTTGCTGCATCAAATTTTTTGTAAGAGTGCAGATCCCCAGGTCAACCCACTGCCGACCACGGCGAGAACGATCTTATCGCCGGATTTAAAACGATCCCAATGCATCGACAGCACGGAAGGCGCGCCCGCCGCACCCTGATTGCCCAGGGCTTCGACGTTGTGCAGATGCTGGTTGTCGCTAAAACCGAGACGTTCCGCGGCCGAAGTCACCATGCGGAGGTTGGCCTGGTGACCGGTGAAATACGTGATATCCTTGGCGGTCAAACCATTGCGTTCCAGAATGCTGTGTGTGGCTTCCAGCGTTTTGGAGATCGCGAATTTTTGAACGGCTTTGCCGTTTTGCGAGAAGCATTCGCCGTCCGGAATTTTCACAAGGTCATACCCACTCGGATCGGAGACGATGACGGTATCAATCACCTTGAGCGAACCCGGTTTGGGCTGGCCCGAAACGATCGCCGCCGAGCAGCCGTCGCCGAAGAGGATGCAGGAGTTGCGATCCGTGAAATTCATCCGCAGCGAATAACGCTCGGGATTGAAGACGGCGACTTTCTTATGCGCGCCGGAGCGAATCAGATTCCGGGCCAGATGCAGATTCAGGACGAAGGAACTGCAGGCTGAGTTGGCATCAAAGCTGAGGCAGCTGAGTCCCAGCTTCGCAGCGATGGTGCTGGCGTTGGCAGGAATGTCAAAGTCCGGAATCGAAGTGCCGCAGATCACAGCGTCGATCGCCGCGGGATTCAATTCGGGATAACGTTCCCGCAATACGGCCCAGGCCGGTTCCGACATCGATGCGATAGTCATCACCCGACCTTCGTCACGCAGCTGGTTCAACGTTTTCTCGCCGCTGCGCAGGGACCTGATATCGTCCTTGTGCAGCACGCTGCGGCGAGCCTGGATGCCGGTTCGCTCCACGACCCAGGCGGAGTCCGAACCGATATCAAGTTCTTCAAAGAACGCGTTATCGACCACAGTCTCGGGATGATAGTGTCCGAGGGCGTGGATATATACGGCTGAATCTGTCATCGGTCACCGTCCCTTTTCAGTTGGTATACATCCCGCCGTTCACATGCAGGGTCGAGCCTGTGATGTACGAGGCGCCTTCGGAGGCAAGGAAGGTGACGCAGGCCGCGACTTCATCAGGGCTGCCAAGACGTTTCAAAGGCACCTTGCCCAGAATCGCTTCCTTGGCTTCGTTCGGCAAGGCATCGGTCATGTCCGTTTTGATGAAGCCAGGAGCCACGCAGTTCGCAAGAATGCCGAAGCCGGCGAGGTCGGCGGCGATGCTCTTGGTGAAAGCGGTGATCGCGCCTTTGGAGGCCGCGTACATGCTCTGGCCGGCATTTCCGGTGTGACCCACGACCGAGGTGAGGTTGATGATGCGGCCGCTTTTTTGTTTGATCATGTGCTTCGAAACGGATTTCGTGAGATTGAAAACCGACTTCAGATTCACATCCAGAATCTGATCAAAATCGCTGGGCTTGGCGAAGGTGATCAGCTGGTCGATGCTCATGCCCGCATTGTTGACGAGAACATCTATACGCCCAAAGGCTTCTTTCACCTTTTTGGCGAGTTCCTTGCACTGCTCTTCACTGCTCAGATCCGCTTGGAAGATTTTTGCGCCGGGCATGGCGTCAGCGGCTTCCTTCGCGAGGTGTTCCTGCGAGCGGTAATGAATAGCGACCAAATAACCCTGCTTCGCAAGGGCTTCGGCGCAGGCGCGGCCAATACCACGCGACGCTCCGGTCACAAGAGCTACCTTTTGTTCCATAATGACATCCTTCAGATGAGTCAAAAGTCAAAAAATCCCCATTTTTTGCAAGGATTAGTTAGCATTTTTCTTGTGGTTGGACAACAGGGATGCGTAAAGCCTGCGTCTGACAGGCTTTTCCATGAGGCTGGGAGGATGATCAGGAGGCCGTTTTGTGCGTATTCGACGTGAGCTGCAGGGCTACAACTGTGTTCTTGCCTTGCTCCTTGGCGCGCAGAAGACCATTGTCGGCTGTTCGCGTCAGCTCTTCCACGTTTTGCATGTTTTTCGAGCTGCCTTCAAAGGTCGCGATGCCCAGCGAGATGGTGACCTGAACGCTGTGATGGCCGTTATCGTAGCTGCGTTCGGCAACCTTGGCCCGCAAACGGTCCGCCACGATCCAGGCGCCCTGAAGATCGGTTTCGGGCAAGACGATAATGAATTCATCGCCGCCGTAACGGGCCGCGTAGTCGATGTCGAGGCGGATGGAATCGCTGATCTCCTGGCCGATCTGGGCGATCACATAAGAACCTGTAAGATGATCGTAGGCATCATTCACGCGTTTGAAATTATCAATGTCGAGCATGATCATCGACAAAGGTTTCTGATAACGCTCGGCGCGTTTGAATTCGTTCCTGATCTGCCGGGCCATGAAACGCATATTGTAGAGTCCGGTCAGCTCGTCGGTGAGCGAAAGCTTTTTCAGGCGTTCATTGGCTCTCTGCAGCTTGGTGTTGACGTCGTTCAGTTCCTTCATCGTCGAACGGATGCGCAGGGCTGATTTCACGAGGGCTTTGATCTGGAAGATGACCTGGGCTTTGGAGCCGAAGGCATCGGCGCCGAAAAAAAGACTCTTTTCGATCGACTCGGGATCCTGGCTCGCGGTGATCATGACGATACCAATATAGTCCTTGAGCGGACGGGTCCTTAAGACTTTGCAGATGTCATAGCCCGAGATGCCGGGCAGGTTGATGTCAAGGACCACGACATCCGGTTTGAGGTGCTCGATCACGCCGAGCGCTTCGTCCCCCGACAGCAGCGTTTCCAGTTGAAAACTGCGACCCAGACATTTCTTATAGGTTAGGACGTCCGCAGGGTTATCCTCGACGATCAGAACCACTGGTTTTTCTTTGCTATTCATAGGAGTCTGGGTTCTCCACCAAGCACGGTTTTGTCATTAGCCAATTTTTCTTATCGAACCCTTGGCTGTCTGCCCTTCCAATCCATCGGAAATGATGAACATCCCTTGAATGATGGCGGCCGTACTCTTCCAGATGCTATCGAGATTATTACTGGCGTCCGGGTGAAATCCCTCATGAGCCGCACGGTTACGGAAGTCCTGGAACACGTGCAGTTCCTTGCAGAAGTGCAGGAGCTGGTCCTGGTTCATGCTCGTGATGTTGAAGAGCTTGCCCAAACCATAGCGGCACTCATGCCGGGAAAAGCAGATGAAGAAAATGGCAAAGGCCTTCAGGCCGTCCAGGGTGAAACGCTTGCCGGGCCGGAACTGGCAGATGGCCCGCAGCATCTTCCTGAGTTTGAAGCGGCTGAAGAAAGGAATCGTATTGATGATGGGCAGGTGCTCGATGTAGCCCTCGAAGTCATCCATGGCCGAGGGAATGGGACGGGCATAGCCGATGACATCGAGCTTGCGCTGCAGGATGCCCTGCTTGATGATGTCGCTGCAGTGCTGCTCGAATTTCTCCCGGAAGCTCAGTTCGAGCGCCTTATACTGCATATCGATCGCGGGGCTCAGGTCGATCGTGCCGAGGCTGTTGCCGGCCTGCTCAACCTGCAGATGAAAGAACTGAGCGGTTCGAAGCGCGCGTTTGACTTCGCTCGAAAGCTGCTCATAGCGATCGATTTTCTGCGCCAGCATCTTATCCAGGTCGATGGTCGTCGGCTGCTGCGGCAGGTTCGAGCTGCTGGGGCTCGGTTTGATGTGATCTTCGACCACCAGGAGGCTTGAGATGGCATCGCGAAGCTCAATCAGCATGCTATCGCGCATCGTGCGATAGTTCAGGTCATTCAGAGCGGAACGCAGCTCGGCCTGCAGGTGACTCACGTCGAGTTCATGCAGAAGCTGGGTGATTTCCAGCTGCAGGTTTGCGCTGACGTTGGGGCGGGTCAGGAAGGCGACCAGCTCCTGCGAGGCGCGGACGGTGCCGATGCCCTGCAGCGCGTGAATCACGGAACGCAGCACGGGTTCTTCGGAACTGCGGATGAAATCCAGAAGTTTCAGCGCCGCAGCATCCGATCCATGAAAGCGGCCAAGGGTATCGATGAAGCAGATCTGGAACAGATCGGGAGCCTGACGCGCCTTGGTGGACAAGGCTTCGATGCGATCGGGCGAAGGGTTTTTCCAGGCCGCGATCAAGGACGTCCAGAAATCATCGCCCTTGGGCTCCGCGAGTTTTTTATCATGATAGGCGATGGCGAAGAAGGTGTGACGGCTCACGTCCTGCGGCGGGAACTCCTTTTCCCAAAGACCCAGGCCTTTGACTTCTCCTGATTTATCCTTGTTGAAGGCGGCCAGCATCTGCTGACGCTCTTCGAAGACCTTGCCGAAGACGCTCGTGCCACCGGCTTCCGCGTTTAAAAGAGCTGAATAGCGCGGCAGAAGACTGGTAAGGACTTCCACCGCGTTCGGAATCGAGGTCAAAAGTTTTTTCAGATGGTCGAGGACTTTGAGCTGCGCATTGTAATCGAGGAAGGGGCCGACGACGTTGAGCGCCAGGACCAGGACCTCGGGTCGGGTGTGCGTCAGCAGCATGGTCTGCAGAATCTGCGGCTGCACGCCGGCGAAGAATTCCCAGCTCTGTTCGGCGATGATGGGGAACTTTTTTTCCGCCAGCTGCTCAAAGAGCCAGCCGAGGATCGGGGCTTCAATATGATGGCGGTCCCAGATGCTCGGCCAGTTCTCAAGGATCGTGGCCTCGTCCTTGGCATCCGGTTTCCGGCCCACGAGTTTATTCAGAATCGTGAGTTCTTTTTCCCAGCGCTTGCCTTCCTGATTCGCATTCATGAATTGCGACCAGATGCCGCTGAACGATTGATTCACCTTCTGCGCTTTGGCCCACTGCGGATCGAAGCGGAAGACATAGGCCAGGAAATAAGGCAGCGTTTTGTCCGCAACGGACGAAGCGTGATAGCTGCCCTCGATGCCGCGCTTGGCGAAGTTCAGGACGCGATCGGAAGGAACACCGAACTGCAGGGCGCGGAAGCAGAGCAGGGAAATGAAGGCGGCCGACATATCCTCAAGGCCGTCCATGTCCACCAGCTTTTGGATCAGGGGAAATCCACCGCCGAACCAGGCGAGATCCAAAAGGGTATAGCGCATGCGCTGAGGCGTCAGCGGGGAAAGACTGAGCGGCAGCGTGCGATGCCACATGATGCAGTCGGTGCGCAGAGCCCATTCCCAGAGCGCAGCCGAGGCCACGTTCTGATCCCAGCGCATGAGCTGGCTCGTCAGATAGTCCTCGAAAGCCAGACGCTGCTTGGCCGAAGTGCTGCGCAGGATCGCGATATGTTCATCAGGATTCAATTTTAATTTGAGCAGATCCGCGCTCAATGAAATCGGCATCCACATATTCTTTTCACGCATCGTGTGCAGAATGCGCAGACGATCGTCGGCGTGGGCGCTATGGAGGTAACTGTCGACCAATTGGGCTTCTTCCATCGGAGAACTCCCTGTCCGTGACACGGCTGAATACTATACAGTGCGGCTCCATCCATCTTATCATGAAAATATAGCTCCATTAAGGGTGGCATATGGAATTCCCGCAACTCCCGCGCCTCATGATTGGCCTTGTGCTGCTCCTGGGATCTCCGGCTCTCCCGGCTTTGGCTGGAGACAAAAAAACGGCCCTGACGCTGCCGTTTGACCAGCTTAGGCATTTTCAGGTTTCGCTGGAAAATGGCCTCTTCGCTGTGCATCGTGATAAGGATCTGGTTTTAACCAGTGGCCGAAGTGGAAAGTTTTATATCTTGTCCCAATATGATGAGAACGCCAAGGAACAGGACCTGGGCTTTGGCAGTCTGCACACACCCACTGATAGAAGTGAGCGCGTGCCCTTTCCCGAGAAGGAAGGGGAAAAACGCATCCGCGGGATACTGCCGCTTGGCTCCCTTTTGTTTTTCCTGGATGCGAGGGCGAGGCAGTTTGCGATTTGGCAGAAGGAGAAGAAGATCTGGCTCCGACCTGCGGATATCGTTTTGGATCTGGTGCGGCCTCCCAGTGATCCGCGCGGCGAACCCACACGAAGCGAAGTGGCGGAGTTGAGGCAGGGCTTTACGCGCTCTTTCAATAAAGTTCAATTGGACAACAATGAGCTCTTTGGAGGCATTACGGCTCTCCCCACATTCTGGAAGGATAGGGATAAAAGTCAGTTTTTACTGCTGCTTCGCGTGCCAGGCACACCTTTGATGACGGTCCGTTGCCAGGGACGCACCATGGGCAACTGCCAGGCGATGCGTGCCTGCTTTGTGCACGGACTGCCGAGCCATCTGGTCGAGGAACTTTATGGACTCGCTGTGGATCCTGTGCGCAAGGAACTGCTGATCGGCAGTCCTGGTGAGCGCAGGATTATGCGCTTCAAAGCGCCCAGCTGCTATCATATTGCTCATCTCAAGGATCAGGACGACATCGGATTGCCTGAGCAGCTGAAAGATCTTAGCAATCTCTTCGTGGATGAGGGTCGCAATCTTTGGCTCACAACTCAGAGGCCCGATCTTTATAAAAGCGGTTCACTTTTTCGCTTCGATGCCAAGGTGTGGGCTCCATCGCCTTGAACCCCAGAATCCAAGCGAAAGAGCTGAGCTGATCCTGAGGTCCATTTGAAATTTCTCAAGCGAATGAATGATTTGCCCATGAATTTGATCTTGCAATGGTTGAGCGGATCTGCTCTACTGAACCCATAAATCAAAAAAAATATCCAGCTTGGTACGCTGCGAGCGTGACCTTTATGGTCTTGTGGTGTGGGGCGAAGGATGGGGGACTTCGGGTCCGGTCTCTTTCTCGATAGGAGAAAGAGGCCAGGCCTGCAGGTGAGCGGGGGACTTGCGTGCTCCGTTGATCAGAAGGTGGCGCCCACGTTGATCCCGATCACAGCGCCGCGCAGTTGCCGGTAATTGCTGTTGCCGCGCGGATAGGGGCAATCTTCGGCATTGTTGAGGCAGCGCCGCCACGGCCAGCCCACCGAGATATTCGCGGAACCCAGCGGCGTGAGCATATTGCCGGAAATGCCATAGGACAGATAGTTCTTCGTCCAAAGGTACTGCGGATGACGGAACAGATCGTCGAGTTGATAAGGCTCGTTGTCGTAAAGTTCAGGCGGCGTGACTTCACCTTCGGCGGGTGAGTTGGCAAAGTTCTGGCGAATCAGGCGCTCTTCCGTCGGCGAGAAAAAGCTGTTGTTGGCATCGAAAAAGCTCGTGAGCGCGAAGGTGTCCTGGATCAGCTGATAGCGAAATTCGAGACGCTGCGAAGCCCGGCGCGAACCCCCATAAAAGTTGTCCGTTTTCTTGCCGTCTTCGGTGTAGGTCAGCACCGGGCCCAGGCTGTTTTCGCGAAAACCGCGATTGGTATCCGGTCCTCCGCTCAGAAGACGTTCGGATGTGGGAAGGACGTTCGGGGCATCGCGACGCTTGATATTATTGTAGCTCGTGTAACTCGTCCCCACCGCCATCACGAAATTCTCGAAGAGTTCATGATAGACGTTGAAGCTGAACGCCCACTTATTGTATTTGATATCACCACCGAACACAAAATCAGCAAGACTGACTTCAGTGGAAAGACGGAAACCCTTCGTCGGCCAGCCGAGATTGTTACGACCATCGGTCACATGCCTGAGGCCGATTTCACGAACCTGAAGGATCCCTGATTCAGTAAGCGTGGCCCGCTTAACGCCTTCCTCGGCTTCGACGCTGACTTCCTTATAAAGAGTGAATAGAGACAAATCGGTGCGCGGAAGGAAACCGCGCAGACGGTGACTGGCGATCGCTTCCGCAGCCCGACTGACTTCCCATGAGGTGTCACGGGCCATCCCTTTATGGTTGAAGGTCAGCGTGCCATCGACGGGATAATCGAAAAGCCAGGGTTCGATATAGCCGACGCCCACGTAACGACCGAGAAGAGTCTTATCAGCCAGCGGCGTCTGCGTTTTCTCTTCGTTCAGAGTACCCTTGCTGAAGATCTTACGACCGCGGCCCCCGATATTGTTGTAGGCGCTTTCAATGGAAAAACGCATGCCATCATTCAAACTCCAACCTGGACCGAAGCTGACTGTTCCCGAGCGGGCTTCTCTTACGATCACGGTATAGGGAACCGCGTGATCCCCTGAGCTGGCCGTGCTTTCACTGGGTGTAATGCTCACGGAGCTGAAGAGTCCGAGGTCGACCAGGGCCTGGCGGCTTTCCTCGACCTGCGCGGGGTCAAACCAGCTGCCGGGGGTGAAACGAATTTCCCGGCGCACGACGTCTTCATCAGTTTTCACAAGGCCGCGGATCGTGATGTCGCCGAATTTGGAACGGGGTCCTTCGCGCACATTCAGGATGACTTTGGTTTCGATATCCCGGAACTGACGATTCTGCACCAGTTCCAGATTCATTTCGACCTGCAGGTAACCAAGGTTACGATAGGCCTGGCGCATGGCCTTTTCAAAATCGATCAGATGCTGCCACGCCAGCGGCTCTTTGTCATCGACATTGAGCATCGCTTCGATATCATCAGTCGGCAGGGCCCGGTTGCCGGTCACGACCATCCCATCGAAAAGCCTTCTTTTACCCTCTTTGACGACATATACCAGCTTCACTTCGCCGGTCGCGGGGTTTTTGATGACGCGGGGATCGAAGACTTTCGCATCCCAAAAACCACGTTCCTTATAGACACCCTGCAAGGCTTCGCGGGCTTTTTGCGTCAGATCCTGGCTGAAGATGGGCCGGTTGCTTAAGCCAGCCGTGAGTCCCATGACATCGGTGGCCTCTTCCTGAGTCAGAGCTGTCAGGCCTTCGAACTGCACTTCGGTGACGAGATATTCAGGGCCGGGGCGGACATCGAATTGATATTCAATAGTCTCTGCATCGGGTGTGCGCGGGGGCAGCTGGCGAATTTCGACGTCATCATAGCCCTGGGCCTTATACTGGCGCGTGATTTCCGAGGCCATGGCATCGGGATCGGTGATGGAAGGATCCACGGCATTCAGATCATCACCGAAAATCGCCGAGACGAGTCCCGCGGATTTGATGGGGCTATTGATGCGAACCTGAATCTTCTTTCCCAGCGTGCCCATGATCTTGATGGTCGCAGTATTGGTCGCGGGATCAAAGATGATTTCAGGGCTTTGGATGCGCTGCTGATTGTATCCGGCTTCGACCAGCTCGGTCTCAAGTTCGATGAGCCGGCTACGGATTTCATCCACCTCGCAGTACATGCCTATTTCATAGGGGTTTTCAATCCCGGGAGGCAAGCGGAAGCCATAGTCGATATGCTTGATGGTGCAGGGATAGTCTTCATCAATCGCCGCCTCATAGAGGATACCGCCCCGATGCGGACGCTGCGCGATCTGCACTTTGGCCAGATAATAGCCGTGATCCTTCAGGACTTTGAAGATTTCATCGCTCAGCTGCTTTCTGACTTCCTGGGATGCTGTGTTGCCCACATACTTACTGACTTTGCTTTCGACGGCGAGGCGGATGCTGCGGGTCAAACTATAGATGCGCACTTCGCTGACAGTATCCGCCGTCACGAGCTTGATGACGATGCGCTCGCCTTCATCCTCGGCGGTGACCTCGGCCATGGGTTCGGCCAGGTTGATGGCCTTCAGAAGATTGCTGAGGTCCTCGGGGGTTTTGATGTCGGGAAAATTCCTGCGCAGTTCGTCTTCATTCAAACGCTGAGGCCGGGCTCCGGGCGCGAAATCCCAGGGCTTCGCGAGGCCGGGAAGGGCCAGGAGGCTTAAGATCAGGCTGAGGCTCATCAGAGCAAAAAATCGCAAGCGCCCCTCCTTAGTCGAAGCCAAAACGGAATTTTAGATCAAAACCCGAGTCGGCTGGAAGGGCCTTCTGATCATTTGTCTGCCGGTTCGTCGTTTGGTCCAAGCTGCCGGAAACCGTGATGCCTTCGTGCAGCACGTATTCCAGTGAGACCTTGGTGTTCGCGGCGTCGTCCACCTGCAGGACGGCGCTGATATTTTCGCCCAGGCGTATAGGAAAGTTGATGCGGGTCACCGGACGCTGGCCCGATTCCGGCAGATACGAGTCAAAATACACTTCCCGGATGACTGTCTGTCCTGACATGTCAAAGAGTTTTTCGATCGGTTCCTCGGCAAAGGCCGCAAAGAAACTCACAAGCTCATTGATCGAAGCGCTTTCCGCGCTTTGAGCCGTCGTTTTGTTGACCTGATCAGGAATGCGGCCGGTACTGATGAGAATCAGGATATCAAGGTTACTGATGGGCGAGCCGTCATCCCGCAGAGCCGGATCAATGCTCAGCTGGATGCGCGGCGTTTTCAGACTGCCATCGACCATGACTTCGACCTTATAGGGATTCACCGTCGCTTCACCGATGATATCGAGTCGTGGATTCGGAGGCGACACGGCCTCATCGAAGGAAATGACAGCCTGAGTGATCTTGAAGGTACGGCGGTAGTTGAAAGTGCCCCGCTCGGCTATGATCTGGCCCAAAAGCAGGGGCTGCACGTCCGTGCCGCGGACGCGCATGTCGGCGGACAGCACGGCTTCAAGGCTTTTGTTTTTGATGGTGATGGAGCTGTCTGCCACGACGCCGATATCGAGATTGACGAAAGGCGTTTGCTCGACGCCGCCAGCGGCCGATGAACTGAGCCTTGTTTCATAGAGCGAGGCGACGATCTGCTTTCTTAAATCAAAGTTGCCGATGGACTGGAGACGGTCGATTTCCAGATTGCCGCTCAGATTGAGAGGAAGCTTATGGCCCGTGACGGCCAGGTTTCCACTCAGGGTCAGGTCCGCGGATTTTAGGACGGGAACCGTGAGTCGATTGAATTCCATGCGATCGAGTTCAATGTTGAGTTTGGACGCATTCGAGGGGCTATCGTTGAAACTGAGCTGGCCCGATACGGTCATGCTGCCTTCACGTCCTTTGTTGGCCTTGAACTTATTGACGATCACGCGGTCGTCTTTGATCTCAACGTCCATGGCTATGCTGGTCAGCGCCGGTCCATAGTCGACAAGGCCGATGGAGACCGGATGCCAGTCTTTGACATTGAAGGGATCCAGGCGCTTTTCCCGCAGTTTGATGGACAGATCCGGCTTGCTCAAGGCGCCACGCAGATAGCCATCGATCAGGACTTCACCGCGCGCGGTTTCCACGACGTTGCTGAAGTTTTTCAGTATATCGAGTTTCACCGAACCATGGACCGAAAGATCCAGCTGATTCGGCAGGCGATTGTTCCCGGATTCAAAGCTGAGATCGAAGTATTCACCCTGAAGTTTGAGCGGCCTCTTGTCCGCCAGGAGCCAGCCCTGGGGGCTGATCTTCAACTTGATCGGCTCGTCGCTGTTGAGTTCCACCGATGAGGTGCGGCTGCCGAGGTTGCGAAAGAGTTTGGAACGGACGCGACTCAGCACCAGATCCCCTTTCGATCCCCAGAAATTGCTGAGTTCCCCTTGCATGGTCCATTCAGCGGTGAGGTAGGCGAAGTTTCGCGGATCCTCGGCAAAGAACTGGCCGATGAGGGCACGAATATCCATCTGGTTGAAATAGAAGTACCAGTCGTAAGGCATCGAGGCCTTGCCGAAGTCGATATTGAGGCGCCCGACCAGAGCATTTCCTGAATGCCGCAGCTCGGGGATATGAAGTTTCCAGCCATCGACGAAGCCGGAAAGATTGAACGAGGAAATCGGAATGCCCCAGACATAGGGCTGTTCCAGGGAGCCTTCCACCTTGCCCTGCAGATGATCGATCGGGCCCTCCAGATCGGCTTCCAGCTGAATCTGTCCGCCGAATTTTTGTTCGGCGAAGAAGCTTCCGATATAAGGAAGACTTGTGAGGTGATTGATCTCCTGCGCGACTTCATTGGTGCGATAGTTATTCAGATTCTGATTGATGGTTTTGATGCTGATCCGCACGCGATCCGCAGGGCGAATCCCGAGCTCATGCAGGACATGCTCGCGGCTGGTCGGCCCTCCGCGTCTTTGGATGTCGAACGTCGCGCGGGCTTCGAGCTGATCAAGACGCGCATAGGCTTTGGAGAGCGACCAGTTTTTTTCATCACTGCTGATCGTGCCGGCCGCTTCGCTCAAAAGCTCCTCGTCCCCCAGGGTCAGCTCGCTCACGGTGAAATCAAGGTCGCCGCGCCAGGCAAAAGGTTGCAGCAGGGGGCCACTGATGGAACCACGCAGGGAAGGAAATCCGAAGCTGAGATTGTCGATCTGAAAGGATTGCTTCAGACCTTCCGCAATGAAATTCGACGGAATTTTCTGCGCGTTCACCTGGGCTTTGAAGTTGAATGGGGCGGCGATTTCCATTTCAAAGCCATCGACGGCCAGCGCGCCCCGCTCGGCAAGGCCGGCGTAAAGATCGTCCACATGCAGAAGATTCCGGTTGATGTCGAGCTTATAGGACGATTCCAGCTGCTTCAGATCAAAACCGCCGACCACAAGATTCTGACCGCTGGCGTTGCCGCCTATGATGAGATGATTATAGGGGCCTTTGATGCGGGTCTGAACTTTGGCCACGCCCTTGGCCGGCAGCTTGGTAAAATGTTCGAGCAGCGCCGTGTCGAGGCCGGGTGAATCCACGGTGAAGTCCATGCCCTTTTCGTTGTTGAAAAAGAACCTGCCGCCCAGCTTCACCGGCGAGCCGCCTTCCGCGGGAATATCCTGATCGCGTCGCAGCGATTTCCAGCACTGGCCATCGCCTTCCTTGATGGTCAAGGCATCGGCATTGATCAGGAGCGAGGTTTGGATGAGGCAGGTGGGCGCCTCCTGATAGCGCTTCGGAAGATCGGCCACAAAAGGGAAGGAGAGCTGCGAGAAGCGGGCCGGCCCGTTGATGTGCATCGCAAAAGGCACGGACTCGCCATAGAGCTTGATTTCCGGGGAATCCAGCCAGGCGCTGAAGGCTTTGAATTCATCAATGCCGAGCACGGACATGAGTTCGCCGAAGGGCAGATCCTTCGGATGAATGTTAAAACGGAACGGGGCTTCCTTGGTGAAGCCGATGAAACCCGAGCCCTGGGCCAGCGTCGCCTTGTCCTTTTTCACCAGGGCGTCTTCAAAGGTCATGCCCTGCTCGGTGATGTTGAAGTCGAGCTGTGAATTGAGCAGTTTAAAGCCGAAGAGTTTCGCGCCTTGCGATTCGCCTTTGCCATCCAGGCGCCAGGACGGTGCGCGCGCTTCATCGAAAGGAATGTGCAGCTGCAGCTCCGTCGATCCGAAAATGCGCCCTTCCGTTTGGTCGATCGCCAGATAGCGTCCGAGTATGCCGATATCCGCCTGGCTGATCTTATTATCCACACGAATCAGAAGGCCTTTGAGCTGACGCGCATTCTTATCCTGCAGCGCGCCTTTGCGTTTTTTCAACTCCGTTTCATAAACCACGCGGGCTTCGCCGGTGGCCGTGAGGTCATCCGATTCGATCACGAATTTCTGTGAAACCAGCTGATCCTTGTCCTGCCTGAGGTCCAGCTGCAGCCTGAGATCGCGCAGAAGACTGGCGCCTTCGACTCGCAGGTTGCCACGTTTCAGCTGCAGAGCCAGATCAAACTTCTGCCAGGTGCTGAAGGTGAAGTCCACATCCAGACCTTCCAATTGCAAAGACAGGAGGTCGGGCTTGTCGGGCTTGGCGTCGGGGATTTTTACGTTGATCGTGGCATTGCCGATGCGCACGTGTTTGAGCGGCATCGGAAAATTCAAAGGCCAGTCAGGAAGTTCCGATTTTTTATTCCAGTCGGGAAACTGCTCGACTTTCACCAGCTGTTCGATCGGCGGCAGGGGAAGACTGATACGGGGTTCATTGATTTCGAGGTCGAAGACTTCCGGCTGGCTCAGCACCAAAGCCAGAAGCGAGACACGCAGCTGCAGATGGGAAAGCTGGGCGAGGGTCTGCTCGGTTCCATCCGGTTTTTGATAGCGGACTTCGACGCCATAGATATCAAAGCCCGGCGGCACGAACTTGGCGTTGATCGCCTCGAATTTGACCGAGAGATGCGTATACTGTTCCAGCTTTTCATTGATCGTGCGGCGCAAGAGGCCATGAACGTATGGGTTGTCGATCAGCAAATTGCCAAGGTAGGCCAGTGCCACCAGCACACCGACTACGATCATCAGCTTTTTCAAAGCTTGAAACACAGTTGCTTCGATTTATAAAAGCAGCCTGGGCCGGGAGCCCACGCTGTGGTCGTTATTAGATCCTGGTCATGGTTCAGGATTCCTCCGGATCATGACCTCCGCCTGACTTATAGTAAAGAGAATTCAGGTCCAGCGTGGGCGCCGCGCCTCCGCCAGATTTTCCGGTCTGCGGAGCAGGCTGCTTGCGGCGTCCGGGTGTCGGCTTCGTCGCTTTCGGCAGCTCCGTGCTCGGTTCATCAGCCAGACCCTTGGACAGGCCAAAGTATTGAGCCGCTGTCTGGATGGTCTCTGCGCTGATCACCCGCTGATCACGCAGGAAAGCTTCCATCAAGGCACCTTCCAAGAGACTTTCAATCCAGGCGAAACTGAGCGGTGCCTGCGCCATCAGATAGCTGTGCGCGTCGGCCCCGACAACTTTGGCTGGCAATCCTATCTGATCCAGACGCCAGTTCAAATAGGGAATGATGTCATTGCGCGAAAGACCCTGCATGTCGGCGCTCATTGCCAATCTATGTTGGCAGCCTTCCGTCATCTGTACGATGGCGCTGAGTCGAGTATTACCAATCAAGATGAAATTGAGATGATTCGCCGCGATGGATTGCACCTGAATCAAAGCCAAAATTTCATCCAGCGCTTCGGGCTCTTTCAGCTTATGGGCGTCATCAATAATAACGGTCAGAATTTTTCCATGCAGGCGTGACTGCTGAAGGCGCTCCAACACATGACGGTTGGTGCTCGACGCCGGATCGAGTCCCAGATACTGGGCGAGTTTCGGCAGGAGCCAGCCGCTGTGCTGCTCGCTTTGAAGGAGCGAAAAGAAAGCGACATCATGTCTTTGCTGATCCATCGTGTGATAGAGCCAGCGCGCCAAGGTACTCTTACCATGACCAGGAGGAGCGGTGATCACGAAGAGCGAGGCCGCTCTTTGCAGCGTCAGAAGAAGACGCGAGCAGATGATCTGGGTCGATTCCTGCCAGTAAAGGCGGTCCAGGGCGATGGGCTCGTTCCATGGCAGGCTTTTCCAGCCCCAGAAAGCGAGAAATTTTTTACTGTCCATATCCGCCCCTCAGCTCGCAGCTTGTTTCCATTTATTTTGAAACTCTTCGATCAAGGGCACCTGGTGCGAGACCGCTCTTTGGAAACGATCCTTGTGGCCTTCGGCATAAAGACAGCGGGCCAAAAACTGCGACGCCTGCTTGCGGCAGTAGTCCTCGCGCACCAGGGCTTCCAACAGCGGGATGCAATCGTTGATTTGATTCAGCATCAGATGGGCCTGAATCTGATCCGCAAAGAGCATGCGGGGATTGCCGTGATTCTTACGGGTGGCCGCGATGATTTTGAGCGCGGTCTCGGGCATGGCCGCCCGCATATAGAATTCCACGAGGTTGACGATGATGCCGATGTTCCGCGGATGCTCTTTGAGTGAAGTCAGAAGGAGTTTCTCCACGGTCTTGAAGTCGGACTGTTTCATCAGGATCTGGGCCATGCAGGGCGTGACGAGAGGCTGCAGATCCGGTTCCTCTTTCAGGTTGCCGATGAGTTTGGAAAAGAGCAGGTACTGTTTTTCCAAAAAGAGCCGGCGCGCTTGATAGAGTTTACGCAGGCTGCCCTGACTCCAGCGGCGGATGAGCCATTCAAAGCTGCCGATGAAAGCTGCGGGATTCAATGGGCTCTCGACGATTTCCGGAGCGCCGATGTCTTTGATCAGAGCGGTTTCCTGCTTATGATCCTGATGCGTCACGACTATGGTCGGAGTGATGATGGCGATCGGTTCGACGATCTGAGCGCGCAAAACGAAACTCGCCGGAAGCTCGGGAGTATCATGAATGATAAGGACCGAGCACTTGCCGCTGGAGATGGCGCGAAAAGCATCGACGATCTTCGCCGTCTTCACGGGGAAGGCCCAGTTGCGCCGCTCCAGACGCGAGGTCACCTCCTCGGAAAACGAGGCCGGGTTTGACGAAAGCAAAGCAATTTTTTGATTGTCCCAAGATGCCTGCTGCATCTGCACCATGGTGAAACCTGTCCATTTTGTGAGAAACCGCGCGCTTCATCCCATTATACCATTGGCCGGGTGAAGCTTGTGAGTGTTGACAGAGGAGGGCCTGGCCGCTAAAAGTGTGGACGCATCCGCAAAAAACCCAATTGAGGAAAACATATCATGAAAGTACTGCTAGTTGGCTCAGGCGCTCGCGAGCACGCTCTGGCTTGGAAATTACGTCAATCCAAGCTGGTTGATGACCTCCTCATCTGGCCAGGCTCCCCGACCATGGATCCGCTCGGCACACGCCTCGCTATGGGTTTGGACGCTGGAATGGCTGATGTTGCCCGCCTGGCGCGGAATCAGGGCGTTGATTTTGTGGTGGTTGGTCCCGAACAGCCCCTGGCTGATGGTTTTGCGGATGCCTGTGCGGATCTGAAGCTGCCCTGCTTTGGACCCGTAGCTGCCGCGGCTCAGCTGGAATCATCCAAGGCGTTCGCCAAGGATGTGATGAAGGCGGCTGGAATTCCGACCGCAGGTTTTGCGGTGGTTCAAGGGGAAGCAGCCTGCCGTAAAACCGCAGAGCAGTATCTGGCCAACTCAGGTGGCGCAGTCATTAAAGCCAGTGGTCTGGCGTCCGGCAAGGGCGTGTTTGTCTGTAAATCCCAAGCCGACATCGATGAAGGAATTGAAAGGCTCTACCGCTCCGGTATGGCCAAGGCCGCAGAAACCGTCGTGATCGAAGAGGTCCTGGTTGGACGCGAATGTTCCTTCTTTGTTTTCCTGGGGGCCGGGGAACCCACGCCGCTGGGCTTTGCCGTGGATCATAAACGACTGAAGGATGGGGATGAAGGTCCCAATACCGGCGGCATGGGCTGCTATACACCCGTGCCCTGGCTGCCTTCGGATGCCGGTGAAACGGTGATGAAAAAGGTGGTGCATCCCTTGCTCGTGGAATTGACAAAACGCGGGATGAATTACACGGGCTGCCTTTACGTAGGCCTTATGTGGAGTGAAAAAGGTCCTTCTGTTGTCGAATTCAACGTCCGCCTGGGTGATCCCGAAGCCGAAGTCCTGGCGCTGCATGATAAGCGCGACTGGGCTCGGCTGATCGCGGCCAAGGTGGGTTTGATCGAGGAAAATAGGGAATTCGTAGCGGCGGCGGCCCAGAATGCGGGAGCCTCGGTATGCGTGGTGCTCGCTTCGCCCTGCTATCCTTATGGGGAAGGCGCGCCGCAGCGTTTTGAAGTGCCGCGCGATGTCTTTGAAAACGGCGCACAGGACGTTCAGGTCTTTGCAGCCGCTGTTCGGGAAGAACAGGGCCGGCTCATGACAGGTCGTGGACGGCTATTAACCGTATGTTCGCATGGCAAGGATTTTACCGAAGCCCGGCGTCATGCCTATGCGCACATTAAAAAAATCGCTGCGCACTGGCACGGGGTCCAGTATCGTCATGATATCGGATCAGGCCTCGTGGAGGGATGAGTTGTGCAAAAAGTTTTGATTCTGCTGGCCTCGCATGAGGACGAATCCCTGACGGCGGAAGGCCAAAAACTCTTGCGGGATTTTCGCCTTTCCTATCAATTAAGGGTGAGTTCGGCTCAGGTGTCCCCGGATTTCGTTCGGGAGATCATCGCGAGCTTTCACAAGGATGGTGGCCAGGTCATCATCTGCGTGGCCGCACCGCAGGATCAACTGGCTTCCTTGGCCTCAGCATCGAGTTCTTTGCCTGTTTTGAATGTGCTTGTGAGTTCGCATCCTGTCAGTCTCATGACCGGAGCCGCACCTGTGGCGACGATGGGGCAAGGGGCTGAGGGTTTTACCAGAGCGGCGCTTTTCGTACTGCAGATGCTCGCGCTTCAGGATGCGGAACTTTCGCAGAATGTGCAGCGTCATCGCCACAGTCTCGCCGCGCGCGTTATCGCCGCGGATCACAAGCATCGGGTGATTTTTGATGTCTAAGAAAACTCAGAGTGTGTTTGAAAATTTTCCGTGGCAGCTCGTCCTTGCCAGTTCCTCACCAAGACGCCAGGAGCTTTTGCGCTACCTGGGACTCCCCTTCACCACCCGTGTGCCGGATATTGAAGAAAAACGCCGTGCCGCGGAAACGCCGCTCGATTACGTGCAACGAAATTCCCGTGAGAAGGCTCATATCATCTATCAGAGTCTGCCGCATGATCAGCCCTGGGCCGTGATCGGATCGGATACGATCGGTGTGCTGGATGATGACGTGCTGGAAAAGCCTCTGGATGCAAAGGATGCACAGAAGATGCTCGCGCGCATGTCGGGCCGTTCGCATAAGGTGCTCACGGGGCTGGCTGTGGTGTATGGCCGCGGGCCCGAAGCCAAGGTGCAGCAGCGGGTGATTGAAACGGATGTTTTTTTCAAGCAGCTCACGCCGCAGGAGATTGCCTATTACGTGGGAACGGGCGAGCCTTTGGATAAGGCCGGGTCCTATGGAATTCAGGGAATTGGTGGATTTTTAGTGGAGCGGATCAGCGGATCCTATTCCAATGTCGTCGGTCTTCCCCTGGTCGAACTCACAGACATTCTGCGCGGCCTGCCCCTGCCCTCGTGACGGAAAACCCGGCGCTGTCAGCCTTTGTCTGTCGGGTCTGTCTAAATTTTCTACAGTTTTCCTTTGGTCTTTCCAATAATTTCAATATGTTAGTATTGCGCCTTTCTGGCAAGGCCCTTGCAACCCAAGGGCCTGTGGAAACTGTTGCTCTTATTCTGGAATGGAAGGACCTCTGTTATGTCAAAGAAGAAAAACCCCAATCCCATGGCCAAGGCTCCCTTGCCAGTGGCGGCTCCGAAAAAAGCCGCAGCGCGGAAACCGAAAGCCAAAGTGAATAGTCAATTGAAGGCGACGATCCTCAGCGCGCCGCGCTCCATGAAGCTGGACGCTGCTCAAAGTTTTATGCGTACGACTGCTTTCACCCTTCAAAACAAGGTAAGAACAGCCATGACGGAACTGAGCAAAGTCGAAAAATCAAGCAAGACTCCCAGCGCTCGTCTTGGTCTGAGCTATGACTCCTCGATTCAACCGACATCGAGCAGTTCGTTTTTCTCGAACCCTTTCAATCGCTTTAAAATCGCCTTCCTGACTGTTGTCGTGGTGGGTGGTATCAGCGGTTATTTTTATTCGGATCGCGTGATTGATGGCTTCAAAAGCCTGGGTGATGCGGTGACCAACGTGTCGAGCGACAAGACCTGGGTTGAAGGCATGATGACCCAGACTAATGGTGTTCCGGATGAAGAGAAGGACGGAACCCTTATGCCTCCGCGCATGATGGAAGAGACGGTGATGCCGGTTGCGGATGAAGCGCCCGCGGCCCAGGCGGGTGCGACGGATGTGCTCCCAACGGAACCTGTTCCGGCACCCGCTGCAGCTGTTCCTGCACCTGCGGTAGCGGCCCCTGCGGCCAAGGCTGTGGCTCCGGAAGTGAAAGCTCCGAAGGCGACCAAGGCCAAGGCGAAGAGCAAGGCCAAGGTTACGAAGGCCAAGGCGAAGACCAAGGCCAAGACGAAAAAATCCGCTCAGAAGTAATCTAGTCCTGGGACTCCTTGACTGTAAGCCTATGACCCGGCCGCCTTCCCGGACGCTCGCAGAATCGAGCGCCGGGGAATGCGGCCTTAATTTTTTGTCCTCATTTCCACCTTTTCCTTATCCTTCCTTCGCAGGCCTCGTATAATCATCGTCTTGATTGCAAAGAGGTGGACTTTGAAAGAACGCTGGACATACCTTCTGAAGCTGGCCTGGCCTTTGATTATCGCCAACAGTTTTTGGAACCTGCAGTTGACCATCGACCGCGTTTTCCTGGGTCAATATTCGACCGAAGCCCTGGCCGCGGCGATGGCCGTCATGGGCGTTTTCTGGACACCGATGGCTCTTTTGCAGCAAACCGCAGCCTATGTGATGACCTTTGTCGCGCAGTACTTTGGGGCTCAGGAAAAGAAAATGATCGGGCCCGCGGTGTGGCAGGCGCTTTATTTGAGCGTCATCGGCGGGATTTTGTTTCTGGGCTTCATCCCCGCGGCGGATTCCATCTTCAGGATGATGGGCCATTCGCCGGAGGTGAGCGCCCTGGAGACGGAATACTTTCAAGCGCTTTGCTACTCGGCTTTGCCGACGGCCGTGGTGGCTGCAGTCAGCAGCTTTTTTTCCGGGCTCGGCAGGACCCGCATGGTGATGGGAATCAACTGCGTGGGCCTCGTCGCGAATGTGATCCTCGATTATCTTTTGATTTTCGGTCGACTGGGCTTTCCTGCCCTCGGTGTGGCGGGTGCCGGTTATGCGACCGCGCTGGCTACGGTCTGCTCGGCGATTTATGCGCTCTGGCTCCTCTTTCAAAAAGAGCATGAACGGGATTTCGCTGTGCGCTCCGCCTTTCACATGCGCTGGGACCTCATGAAACGCTATCTGCGTTTCGGACTTCCGAGCGGTCTTCAGTGGGCCTTGGAAGGTCTGGCCTTCACGGTCTTTTTGATTTTCGTGGGTCGCATGACGAACGGCGACGCGGCGCTGGCCAGCAGTGGCATCGTCGTGACGGTCATGATGCTCGCGGTGCTGCCGGCCATGGGGATGGCGCAGGCCGTTTCCATTCAGCTGGGTCAGAACCTGGGAGAAGGCCGGCCGGATCTGGCGGAGGCTTACACCTGGAGCGGTCTGCAGCTTTCGCTGATGTATATCATCACAGTGGGCTTCAGCTTTTTATTGATCCCGGAGTTTTATCTCGGCTGGTTTCATAACCCTTCGCAGGCCTCGCTTTGGAGTGAAGTCTCGGTGATCGTGCCCTATCTTTTGATGTACGTGGCGCTCTTCACCTCGTTTGACAGCATGAATCTGATTTTCTCGTTCGCTTTGAAGGGCGCAGGGGACACGCGCTTTGTCACTCTTGTGGCCTTGACCGTTCCCTGGCCTTTGATGGTGGCCCCGACATGGTTTGTCAAGGATTGGAACGGCGCCGTATACTGGGCCTGGGGCGCGGCCAGCTTTTTTATTATTTTTCAGTCCTTTATTTTCCTCGTGCGTTTTCGCGGCGGGAAGTGGAAGACGATGAGCGTGATCCACGGCTGAATTTTTCATAGCTTGAAGCGCATGATGCGACAGGGGACGCTCTTTTTGAAAGAGCGGGCCGTGCTGCTATCGCCTCCGATCATGGAAGCGGCTCGGTGGAAGCTTCGATGGTGCCATTCACAGAGATGACCGTGATCTCAAGATCGTCAGGGTCTTCCTTATAATCCGTCTTGTATTTCCATTTGATGTGAATGACCTTGTCGCCGATCTTCAGATCCGCCTCGCCATAAACCCAAAGGCGCATCAAAAGGCGGCGGACCATGTCCGTGTCGAGCTTGATAGGATTTTTCAGGATGGCCTGGATCTCTTCTGTGATCTCCTGGATCAGTCCACCGATTCCCGTGCCTCCCGACATGCCTCCGGTATAGGCAGGACTGGAAGTGGAGAGCAGCAGTGCGCACACGATCGCCCACATGTATCGCATTCTATACCTCATCATTCCGGGACATAACCCTGGTTGCTACGTAGCTGGCGGCAATCATAACATCCCCTTCATGGGTACGGGCGATGTGGTCGCATTCCATATAGCAATCGAGGATTTTATTCTTAATCCGTTCATAGCTTTCGCTATTCACATTGTAAACCATATAACGCTTGATCGTCTGATCATTTGGAGGCAACTCGGCGATATATTTGGCGGCTTCACTGCCTATGCGCTTGCTTTCCACATAAAGAACGCTCTGGTTGATATTCACCCGGTATACACCTGGGGTTTTTTCGATCAGAACGCCTTCCTCGATCATCATTTCAAATTCAGCCAGCCCGAACGCGCCCAGAAGCTGCTCGACGCGGGCCTTGGTCGCGCCGATGGTCAGACCCAGCGCCATGATCCAGAAACTTTCGCGGCCGATCAAACGAGCCATGATATCCTGGCCAGCCAGGGATGATTTATCGGTCACACGCTTATAGAAGGCTTTGATGGATTCATTTTCTTCGAAGTAGGCAACCGTCTCGTCCAAAGTGGACACAAGATTGAGAATGGCCATGGCATTTTCAACAGACGGCACCGACTCCCTCTGGAGGATGCGCCGTAGAGTTGGATACGGCACTCCAGAAAGACGTGTGAGAAGCTGAATTGTCCGGCGCGAACTGCTGGAAAGCCATCGTTCGATGTAGTCGACCAAAAGATCCGCTTTAGACATAATTCCCACCATTATTTTTGCGAAGCGGCCTTCCGTATGCATCGTAAAAACGCCGTGGGGAAAGGCTCGGGCAAAAATTCATCTCATTTGGTATACAGGCAACTTACCTGATTGATAAAACGAAGGGAAGTTCAAGTCTTCTCATTCGCCCCAAACTCTCACAGGGCAGCCCTTCTCTTCAAAAAAGATTATTCCACTCTTTCCGAATTCTTTTTTCTTCGGAAGGCTCCGTCATATATACTTTGATCATAGTTAAATCAGATTATCAGCCGGGGGAAGAGCGTGGTCTTCAAACTCAGTATGATCGCTATGGTCTCGATTCTGAGCGGTGCCGCCGCTGCTGCCGATCTTGTCACCTTGAAAAAGGATGCTTTCACGCTCACCTATGACTGCGATCTGCGGAGTGCCGTCCGCTATGAATATACCCTCGGCAAAGACAGGGGCTCGGCATCGCGGCCTGGCTCGTTTCATCTGGATCCCGATCTGCCTGACGGCTGCGAGGGACAGTTCAGCACCCAGGCCTATGCCGCTATCGTTCCCGGTTGGGATCGCGGGCATCTCGTCACGTCCAATCATATGGATATGAACAGCACGACGATCAAACAGGCCAACCTGATGAGCAACATCGCACCCCAGGCCTCACACTTCAATCAGGGTATTTGGGTGCAGGCGGAAAACCTTGTGGAATGCTACAGAGACCTCGCGCCGGTGCAGGTGGTCGGCGGTTTGGTTTACGAAGACGATGCCAATGATTATTTCCTGGAATCCCATGGCATCCCCACGCCGGAATATTTTTGGAAAGTTGTGATCACGAGCGAACCCAAAACAGGTGCGCCCAAGGCCATTGCCTGGCTGATTCCCAACAGTGATGACGTGGGTGCCTTGGATGAATACATCCTGAGTATCAGCGAGCTGGAAGATCGCATCGGCGCTCGTTCCGTGCAGATTGATGCCAGCCCTTCCGTGAAGGCGATGAAACCGACCCGCACCTGGAGTATGCCGGGAAGCTGTCAGCCAGGTTAATTCGTGGGGGCTTTTCGGCCCACGCGGGTTTTGCCTACGCGTTCGATGATGGTGGCATGAAGCTCCGGCCGGCCGCCCATGAGAAAGACGAGTTCCGCCGCGACGAAAAGCGGGCCGATAATCAGTCCCATCAGATCATCAAGGAACGCGGGTTTTTTCCCTTCCCAAATATGACCGATGGTTTGAAGAATCCAGCCGACCACGAAAAGCCCGATGCCCCAGGCCAGCCAGCTGTTAGTGGCGCCCAGAGCCAACGGAGCTGCGATCTTCAGCATGCTCACCAGAATGATGCACATGAAAAGTCCGAGCGGAATATCGAGCCGCAGATAGTAGATTCCCAGCACAATTGAAAGTATGAGGGCCGGGGTCACGGGCAGGATGTCATGCGCGAGCCACACGGGGCGTGACAAAAGAAGGACTATGGAGAAAAGTATCATGGGAATGCCGATAAAGTGGGTACCAATATTACGGCGGTCGCGATGATACGAGGCGTAGGTGGCGAGTTGCTCCGTCAGGCTTTTCATAAATCAATCCCCTGTTTGATGGTGTCCCTCTTACGCTCATAGCATTCCGCTTCCAGGCCCACTATTGAAAATTTTCGCGAAAAAACTGTTGCTTTTCGGCCGGTAACCGAGCAGTTTAGGCGCGGCCATGGAAAGGATACGCGCTTGAATCAAGATGCTCATTCGATCGGACTTTACCTGCACATCCCCTTTTGCAGTCGGCTCTGTCACTACTGTGACTTTGTGAAAACGGCCCGCTTCGCAGCGGATGATCCCGCAAGCTATGTGCGCATGCTGAAGGCCTATGCGGATGCCTGGCTCCCTGTGCTCGGTTTGAAGCTTCGCACCGTGTTTTTGGGAGGTGGCACGCCTTCCCTTTTGGATGAGGCGTATGGTCCCCTCATGGAAAGTCTCAGGTCCTGGCTTCTGCCCGAAGCTGAAATCACCATGGAAGCCAATCCCGAGCATGTGACGCCCGAACGGGTGAAAATATGGGCGGACCTTGGCATCAATCGTCTGTCCCTCGGCGTCCAGTCTTTTCAGGCGCGCGGGCTCAAATTCCTCACCCGCGAGCATAGTCCCGAGCGAGCCCGTGACGCGGCGCAGCTGGCTCGATCCCTGATTCCCAATGTGAATTTGGATCTGATTTACGGCTGGCAGGGCCAGGAACTCAGCGACTGGGAGGCCGATTTACACGCGGCGACAGCGCTGGACATTCAGCATTTGAGCCTTTATACCCTGACCTACGAAGGCCGCACCCCACTTGCCCGCATGCATAGGCGCGGCGTGGTGGATGCTTTGACCGATGAACGCCTGGAAAGTATGTACCTTATGGCCTGTGACACCTTGCGGGCCAAGGGCTTTGAACATGAAGAGGTTTCCAACTGGCATAAGCCAGGGTTTGCCAGTGTTCATAACAGTATCTATTGGCACGCGGGCAGTTACATCGGACTCGGCAACGGGGCGCATAGTTTTCTCGCGGAGCACGGCGGACCCTTTGGAACCCGCTGGTCCCAGGATCCGAATCTGCGTCTGATGCAGGACGGCCAAAGTCAGCTTGTGACCAGGGCCTCCTTGGATGACCTGCTGCGTATGCCAGGTGTACACGTAGAGACGGAACGAGGAGCGTCTGAATGGCTTCTTGAGACAGTTTCCTCGGGCCTGCGCACCGGAAAAGGCATCAATGTGAATGCAATATGCGCGAGAACTGGATATAATTTCCGCCCAAGACCCTCCCTGGACCAAGCCCTGCGGCAAGGACTTATGCAAGTTGATGCGGCTGGAATCCTGACCCTGAGGGAAGAGGAATGGTATCGGGAAACCGGATGGGCACTTGAGGTGTCTCTCTCCTTTGTGGCTCCCTAAGCCTATAATATGGGTAAGGAATCAAAAGACCAGGAAGGTTGGTCGTTCCGCTGTCGATAGTGAACAGGGCCGCCCGGCGATCGCGGCCATCAGATAAGTGAAGGAGTAGTCATGGAGCCTATGAAAAAACTGCAGGAGATGCGCCGCGAGACGGGCGACAAGCAGACCAAGGGTCTGGATGATAAAGTCATCGAAGCCTTTTTGCGCACGGACAAGCGACTCGCAGAAGCGATCGAGGACGCGTACACCGAATTTCAAGCTTTGAAAAAAGAGTTCGGCACCAGGCTGCAGATGAACGAACGGGAATTGATTGACTACATCCAAAGCGATTTCGTGAACTTTTACGAAGCCGATGCAGTGAATCCTTATGTGGCGCTCGCCGCCGCAGGCCCCTGGCTCATCACCACCCACGGTGCGGTGCTGCATGATTCGGGCGGATACGGCATGATCGGCTTCGGTCAGACCCCGAAGAAAATTCTGGAAGCCATGAGCCAGCACCATGTGATGGCCAACATCATGACGCCGAACTTCAGCCAGAAACGTTTGACAGAACGCCTGAACAAGGAAATCGGTCACAACCGGAAAGATAATAAGCCGGTCTTCGCCCGTTACCTCTGTTTGAACAGCGGTTCGGAATCAGTGACTGTCGCGGCGCGACTCGCCGACCTGAATGCCAAGAACCTGACCGATCCCGGCGCGCGCTATGCGGGCCGCAAAATCTATATGCTGTCGATGAAGGGCAGCTTCCACGGCCGGACCGAACGCCCTGCCCAGGCTTCTGATTCCTCGGCGAAGAACTATCAAAAGCTGGCCACGTTCCGTGAGCAAAAGCTGATGACGGTCGAGCCGAATAATGTCGAGCAGCTGCGCGCCGCCTTCGCGGAAGCGGATAAAAAAGGCATTTTCATCGAAATGATGCTGCTCGAACCTGTGATGGGTGAAGGCAATCCCGGCGTCGGCGTGACCCCTGCGTTTTATGATGAAGCACGCCGCTTGACCCGTGAGCACGGCTCCCTTTTCATGATCGACTCGATCCAGGCTGGTCTTCGGGCCCAAGGCTGCCTCAGCATCTGCGATTATCCTGGTTTTGAAACCTGTGAAGCGCCGGATATGGAAACCTATTCGAAGGCGGTGAATGCCGGGCAGTATCCGCTGTCGATTCTTGCTTTGAATCGCCATGCTGCTGAACTTTATCAGCGCGGGATCTATGGCAACACCATGACGACCAACCCTCGCGCCCTGGATGTGGCCTGTGCGGTCTTGGATTCAGTGACGCCGGAGCTGCGGAAGAACATCCGCGATCGCGGGCAGGAATTTTTGGATCGCTTCAATCAGCTGCGTGAAGAATTCCCGGGCGTCGTGACTGGCGCTACCGGCACGGGCCTTCTCTGTGCCCTTCATCTGAACCCTGAAGGCTATAAAGTTGTCGGCAAGCACGGCGTCGAAACCTGGCTGCGCGAGCAGGGCATCGGTGTGATCCACGGCGGCAAGAACGCTCTGCGCTTTACGCCTCACTTTTTGATCACGCCGGCGGAAATCGACCTTGTGATCGGCAAGATTCGTGAAGCCCTGAAACGTGGGCCCGTCTACAGCTGATCATCCTCAATAAAGGCCTTTCTTACCTTGAGTAAGAAAGGCCTTTAAATACCCGCCTAATCTTCCAAATTTCACCCTGTCCACATCATGCGTCCCCTTCTGCCGATAACGAGGCATACCCAAGGGGGGATGAAGATCGTGAGATGTCCGACTCTCTTTCTCATCGTCAGTATTGTCATCATCAGCGTTTGATCGCCCGAGGTTGGCCATGATGGACAGGTTTTTCGCCCTGGTTTTGCTGAGCCTTTCCGCCTTCTGGATGACGCCGCTCTACGGCGCGATGCTGGAAAAAGGCGTCATGGACGCTGCGGCATGGGATCCTGATCAGCAGTCGCGACTCAAGCTCCAGGGAGAATGGCGCTTCTATCCCGATCGTTTTGTGAACGCTGAAGATATGACGAATCTCGAAAGCCTGCCCCATATGCTGATTAAAATGCCCGGACAAAGCTGGGAGGAGGCGGGCTATCGGAACCAGGGGCACGGGACGCTGGCCGTTCGCCTGGAGCATCTGCCTGCGGGACGCCTGGGTCTTCTGATCGATCAGTTCTTCAACAACTACCGCAGTTTTTTTGCTTACACCGACGGGGATGGCGCCTGGCGCGTGCAGCCGCTGATGTCTGTGGGGAAGGTTGGGACGGATAGAGACAGCAGCATTCCGCAGAGCCGCAAGAAAGTGACGAGCCTGCCTGCTGTGAAAGACGGCTGGCTTTTGATTCACGTCAGTGAATATACGATAGATGCGACCTACCGTTCGACGCCCAGTCTCGGACGCTTCCCGGCGATCTTCCGCGACGAGATCACTCACACCCGCTGGGAGTCGTTTTTTGTCCTGGGCGCTTTCTTTATGCTGCTCGTTTCCAACCTCGCCCTTTTCCTGCAAAGAAGGGATGACCGCGGCAGCCTTCATATGGCGGCCTTTGCCCTGGTCATGGGCGTGCGTTTCACCTCGACCGAGGGGCTCTGGGGTGAAGCGTTCACAGCTCCGAATACTTTCGTTTGGCTCTTCGGCGTTTTCAATATCCTAATGGATCTGCCTCTTGGTCTTCTTTGCATCATGCTTTTTCTGCATCACAGTTTTCCCAAGTATATCGTGCCCTGGATGGTGCGCAGCAATCAGGTGTTCGTGGCTGGCTGCGTGGCGCTTGCCGTATTCTCCTTTCCCAGCGTTCCTCAGGTCCTGATGATCCTTGTCAATGGGATCTTCCTCGTGGTCCCACCGCTACTCATGGTGCAGACCATTCGTGCGGCTTGGAAAGGGCAAAGGGGAGCGGGCCTTTCCGCGCTGGGCCTTGGCCTTATGATCATCGCCATGCTGAATGATATCCTGGTGGCCGTGAATAATGCCTATGATGCGCCTTACCTTGGGCAATACGGAATGCTGGCCTTTATCATCACCCAATCGCAGGTGGTCGGCAAGAATTTCGCGCACGCCTTCCGCACAGCCGAGCGTCTGAGCCGGGATCTGCGCGTGGAAGTGGAGCGGCAGACCCGGGATGCCAAGACCATTCTTCACAGCGTGCAGCAGGGTCTTATGACCATCAATGCCGACGGAGCCATCAATGATGATTACTCCCGCTTTGTGACCCAGATCCTGGGGGACAAGGCGCCCGAGCGGCAGAATATTCGCAAGATATTTTTGGATCGCAGTGATCTGACGCGCGAGGCCAAGGATATGACCATGACCATCCTCGAAACCAGCGTCGGTGAGGATGCCATGAACTTTGAAACGAATGCCGGGAATCTGCCGAACACCCTGCGTTTCGAAGGCGGTCGGATCCTGGAGTTGGATTGGCAGCCCGTGGTGAACGAGAAGACGGATCTGGTCGAGAAGATTCTTCTGGCCATCAAGGACGTCACCGCATTGAAGGCGCTCGAAGCGAAGAACCAGAAAACCCAGCGCGAGATTGATATCATCACCCGTCTTCTGGAGATTTCGACCGAACGCTTCATGCTCTTCTATAAGTCATCGCGGGAGCTGCTCGAAGAAAGCCGCAGGCTGGCCGGGCAGACCAGCGGGCACAATGAGGAGACGCTGCGCCTCCTTTTTGTAAACATGCACACCATCAAAGGCGCGGCGCGGACCTATCACTTCTCGGAAATCACCAACTCGGCCCACGAATGCGAGCAGTATTATGCCGATGTCCAGAAAGGGATCATGAGCTGGGATCGGCAGAAGGCGCTGGCCCTGCTTTCCGATGTGGAGGCCCCGGTGGATGAATACTTCGCGATCAATCGCTATAAGCTGAAGCGCGAACCGGAAGAAAACATGGCCCGCATCGATTTGAAGCTGGTGCGTGATCATATTCTGGAACTGCAGAAATTAAAGCGCATGGACCTGGACGCGGATCTGATGCCCTTTGTCACGCGGGTCAAGGATACCTTCTTCAACATTTATTTCTCGGACGCGCGCACCTTCTTCGAAGACATGACATCCAAGCTGCCGTCGCTTGCCCGTGATCTGGGCAAGGAACCCCCTGAGGTGGTGATTCGCGGCGCGCATGTGGGTTTTACCGTTGATGGGGCCGAGATTCTGCGGAAGACTTTTGTGCACCTTCTGCGCAATGCCGTCGATCATGGTCTTGAGCCGGCCGATGTGCGGGTGGCCAAAGGCAAAAAACCCTCGGGCACGATATTCATCGATCTGCGTGAACATCCCGATGGGTATTTGGAGATTGATCTGAGCGATGACGGGGCCGGCCTCCGCCTCGATCGCATTCATGATAAGGCCAAGGGCATGAAGCTTTTCCATGCGGACCATAAGCCGAGCATTGAAGAGATCGCCAACTTCATCTTTGTGCCGGGATTTTCCACGGCCTCCAGTGTTTCGGAAATTTCAGGGCGGGGCGTGGGCATGGACGCCGTGCGGAAAGTCCTGGCCGATGCCGGGGGCCAGATCTTTATTCAGCTTTTGGAGCAGCCGCAGGCAATCAAGCCGGTGGCCTTTGCCTTCCGGATCTTCCTGCCGCATGAGCATTGGGCGGAATTGAATGCAGCGCCACCCAGCTCAGGTTCAGAATCCGCTGCTTGATTCAGGCCAGGATGCTAGTCCGCCATCATCCTGCCTGAGCCTCCCATTTCTTTGGGCATATCCATTAACTTGGAAAGCCCATCATGCATGTGAAGAACAGTCTCACCATAGTTGACATGAACCTCGGGCTTGAAGGGAAACCTGGGGATGACCGCCGCGTAGACGTCAGTCAAACCAAGGCCTGGATGTTCCGTCAGAACATGCCCGCCGCATACCTTGCACCATTTGCGGGTGCTTCGATCGGTCTTGTTATACGAGGCCAGCTGATCGCTTCCTTGGGTGAGGCGCACCGCCTGCGGCGACCAAAGTGTAAAGGCATTCACCGGGCTTGCGGACCAGGCGCGACATGACTCGCAATGGCAATATCCCATGGCCACAGGGCTGCCTGTCACGCGAAGCTCAATCGTGCCACAGAAACAATGTCCCACATACTCATTATTATCCATGGATTTTCCCCCTCATTCCCGGGTTCGGGCTGTTCCCTGCACTGTATGCGAAAGCATTGTTTGCAGGAAGGCGGGGGTATTATGCAGCGAAAGGGGTTCACGAACCGCTGCTTGTTTCCTTGGATGGATTCTCGTCACCGTTGAGAGCGGTGTAGATATTCATGGCAACTTTTTCGCTCACGCCTTTGACATGCATCAGGCGTTCGAGGCTGCTGCCACGGAGCGCCTGCAGGCTACCGAACTCCTGCAGAAGCCTTTTTTTCAAGGTCGGACCCACACCCGCGATATCATCCAGCACCGAAGCATGCGAGATCTTCGAGCGCTTTTTCCGGTGATAGGTGATCGCAAAACGGTGGGCTTCATCCCGAATCCGTGTCACGAGACGAAAGACCGGCGTGCCTTCTTCAAGCTCAATGGGATCCTCGCGATCCGGTAAAACGAGGCGTTCCTTGGAATAACGCACGGCCGCCGAATCATCGCGCAGTCCCGTATCAATCCGGGCCTTGGCGAGGCCCACGAGCGGCAGGCCGAGCTGCGGAAAGCGGACGAGCACATCCATTGCGGCCCGGACCTGGGGTTTGCCGCCGTCGATGATCATAAGGTCAGGCAGATCATCATCCCGAATGCCGCGTTCGATGCGCCGCTCCATGACCTCGCGAATGCTCGCGAAATCATCCGGCGCGCCGGTCACGGTTTTGATTTCGTAGCGGCGATAGAAATTCTTCGCCGCCTTGCCATCGATGAAACAAACATCCGAGGCCACGATCGCCGTGCCCTGAAGGTTCGAGATGTCGATGCATTCAATGCGTTTCGGAGGATTCTTGAGTTCCAGCGTTTCCTGGAGCATCTGCAGGGCCACCTGGCTTTGATCATTCAGCTGACTGTTCTGCTCCCACTGATGGCGGGCGTTTTTTTCGGTCAGCTCCAGGATGTCCTTTTCCTCTTTGCTTTTCGCGCGGCGGATCAGGGTTTTCGTTTCCTGGTTCTGGGTCAAAACGCTGGCCAGTTCGTCACTGAATCCATCGACGTCACGCACCAGAATGAGGGGCGGCACCTGACGATTGCTGTAATACTGCAGAATAAAGGATTCCAGGGCTTCCTGAAGACTGCCTGCGGAATCCTTCGTAATAAAGGAATCGCCCCCCAGAAGGGCCCGATTGCGAATCGTGCTGACCTGAAAGGACAGAAAGCCCGGCGCTTCCACGACGCCCACGACATCCGCATCGACCGTCTGATCAAGGATGGCGACCTGGGCCTGGGTGATGGATTCGATGGCTTTGATCTGATCGCGGAACTGGGCGGCCTGCTCATATTTTTCCGACAGGGCGGCCTCTTTCATCCGCTCTTCGAGCTGCTTTTTAAGCTGCTTGACGTTCCCTTCCAGCAGCGAAACCGCGCCCTTCATAATACTAATGTAAAGATCGCGATCCACAGGCCGCGTGCAGGGGCCGAGGCACATCTTCATATGATAGTAATTGCAGGGGCGCGTGGCGGCCTTGAATTCATGCGGCGAGCAGCGGATCAGGGGGAAAATGCGGTAAACCTGCTTCAGCAGCATCCCAAGGCGCGATGAACTGCCGAAGGGCCCGATGTAATGCGCCCCATCCTCCTTGCGCCGACGCACTTTTTCCAGGCGGGGCCAGGGATCATCAAAACAAACGCGCAGATAAGGGTACTCCTTATCATCACGCAAAAGGATATTGTAACGCGGAGCATGGTGCCGGATCAGAGTCCGCTCCAGAAGGAGCGCCTCGACCTCGGTCTTGGTGAGCATCAGATCAAAGTCCGTGATCTCATGCACCAGGGCCCGCGTTTTATGAGTGTGCTGACCGCCGCTTTGAAAGTAACTGGAAACCCGGTTCTTCAGATTCTTGGCTTTGCCCACATAGATGATGGTCCCTTTCTGGTCCTTCATCAGGTAGACACCCGAATCCTGCGGCAGCTGCTTCAGCTTATCTGCCAATAAAGTCATGTATTCAAACTTCCCGCTTCGTCCATGTAAACGAGGAGCGTATCCTTGAGTGCCGCGATGGTGTCGCGAATCTCAGCAGCTTTCTCGAAATCGAGTTCGGCGGCTGCCTTCTGCATCTCTTTTTGTTTCCGCGTGATCAGTTTCTCCAGCTCGCGCACCGACTTCACGTTGTGCTCGCTCAGGAGTTTATCCGCCGAAACCTTCGGCTGATGATGATCATCCGTGCTCAGGCCATAAATTTCACGCAGACTCTGCTGCATTTCCTTCTGAATGGTCTGGGGCGTGATGCCATGGTCCTGGTTATATTGCACCTGGATGCGGCGGCGACGATCGGTTTCATCCATGCACTCGCGCATGGCCTGCGTGATGTGATCAGCAAAGAAGAGCACCCGGCCGTTCGCATTCCGCGCCGCCCGACCCACGGTCTGGATCAGCGACGAACGGGAGCGGAGGAAGCCTTCCTTATCCGCATCCATGATGGCGACCAGCTGCACTTCGGGAAGATCAAGACCCTCGCGCAGAAGGTTGATCCCGATCAGAACATCTATAGTGCCCTTCCGGAGGTCCCGGAGGATTTCACTGCGTTCGAGACTTTCGATATCCGAATGCAGATACTTCACTTTAATACCAAGATCGCGGTAATAGGAGGTCAAGTCCTCGGCCATGCGCTTGGTGAGCGTCGTGATCAGAATGCGGCCACCGACTTGGATCGTCTTTTTGATTTCGGTCAGAAGCTCGTCGACCTGATTGGAGATCGGCCGGATTTCAATCTGAGGATCAATCAGTCCGGTCGGGCGAATGATCTGCTCAGCGTATTTACCGCCGGTCTGCTCCAGCTCGTAACGGCCCGGGGTCGCGGACACGTGGATGATCTTATCGGTGCGTTCCAGGAACTCTTCAAATTTCAAAGGCCGGTTATCCAGCGCTGAAGGCAGGCGGAAACCGTAATTCACAAGGTTTTCCTTGCGAGCCCGATCACCGCGGTACATCGCGCCGATCTGGGGAACGGTGATATGACTTTCGTCGATGATGGTCAGAAACTCTTTCGGGAAATAATCGAGCAGCGTCGGCGGCGGTTGCCCCGGAGCTGCTCCGGTCAGATAGCGTGAATAGTTCTCGATGCCGGGACAGAAGCCCAGCTCTTCGAGCAGCTCCACATCATGCATAGTGCGCTGTTCGAGTCGCTGGTATTCCACCAGCTTGTTCTCCTCCTTCAGCTCCCGCAGGCGCACGCCCAGATCATGAAGGATTTCGCGCACGATGGCGCGCATGTCATCGCGTTCGGTGACGTAGTGCGAATTCGGATAGATGGCGAGCGATTCGTGAGTCTTCACTTTTTTGCCGGTCAGGACATCGAAGACCGAGATGGCTTCGATCTCGTCGCCGAAGAATTCGACGCGAACGCCCTGATCCTTCTGATGCGAAGGAAGAATGTCCACCACGTCGCCCCGCACACGGAAGGTACCCCTCTGCAGGGCCGTGTCATTGCGTGTGTATTGGATATCAATCAGACTTCGCAAAAAAGTATTACGAGCCAGCTCGTCGCCCTTCTTGATATTCACCACGAGGTTGGCATAGCTGGCCGGCGAACCGAGACCATAGATACAGCTGACGCTCGCCACAATAATGACATCCTTGCGTTCAAACAGCGATTGCGTGGCTGCGTGGCGCATTTTGTCGATGTCATCGTTGATCAGAGCATCCTTAGCTATATAAGTATCGCTGCCGGGTATGTAGGCCTCGGGCTGATAATAGTCATAGTAGCTGATGAAGAAGCCTACGGCGTTATTGGGAAAGAGTTCTCGGAATTCCGTGAAAAGCTGAGCCGCCAGAGTTTTGTTCGGCGCCATAACAAGGGTGGGTAACCCCGTTCGGGCAATGATATTGGCCATCGTGAAGGTCTTTCCTGACCCGGTGACGCCGAGCAGGACGTTGTGTTTCTGACCCTGACGAATGGATTCTGTAATGGCGGCGATAGCGGTTGGCTGATCGCCCTTGGGGACGAGGCCCTCGGTCAATTGGAAGTCCATGCGCATCCCTTCTTGTGCCGGAACCGTCTCACGCAAGGTTGCGTGCGGTTTTGGCAGTGGGCCGATTCTCGCAAAACTTCTGCTCAAATAAAACTGTTTCTTGTTGGTAGCAAACGTGGATCTGATTTAAAATCAGGGCTTCTTTTAGACTAGCACGTCGCGACGGCCGAATAGAGGCCGGTTTGAAACAGGTTGTCCGGTCGAAATTTTCAGCGAATTTCCAAGCAGTGCTGAGCGAATAGCGTCCATAAAAGGATTGGCGCTACATGGAAATTATGATAACTAAGGCGGTCATATGACGATCGCCACTTGCGCGCGAGACGCAGCTTTCTCTGTGGGTTTTTCGTGGCAAGAGACTCAGCAAGTTGAGACTGAAGCTATCTTCCTCATTTATTGAGTTTGCATCCGTCGATATTGATTTTTCCCGTTAAGGAGGCTGTCGTTGGCTACTGTGACTAAGACTTTCTCTCGCTTAGCAAGGCTTTGCCTGCTGCTTGCATTGCTGATTCCCAGTGCGTGCGGGCGCGGCAACAAGTTCTGGACCAACTACTGGACGCCCGGTGATACGGTTGACAATGTCGGCTATCATCCCGAGCAGCCGATTGAGTTCCCGCACAACCTGCATGCCGGGACACGTCAGATCCCTTGCGAGTATTGCCACTCCGCGGCACGTCGCTCCGCAACGGCGGGAATCCCTCCCCTCAACACCTGTATGGGTTGCCACCAGTACGTTCGCACCGACAAGGATGCCATCAAGTATCTGAAGTCGAAGTGGGAATCGAAAGAGCCCGTGGTCTGGACCAAGGTTCACGACCTTCCTGACTTTGTCCGCTTCAGCCACCGTCCGCACGTGCAAAAAGGCATCGATTGCGCCGAGTGTCACGGCAACGTCAAGGAAATGGTGACTGTGCAGCAGGCGAAGTCCATGCAGATGGGCTGGTGTGTGGAATGCCACCAGGCTAACCAGGCCCCTATCAACTGTTCGACCTGTCACTACTAAAAAAAGAATAAATAAGACTTTTACCGAGGCAGCGCGTCTCGTCTTGAAAGGGAGTTGTTAGATGAGGAGTATCGATAGGGATCTCCGTGGTCTGGAAGACAAGCCAGAAGTCTTTGCGGCCGAAGATCAGCCATTCGAAAAACCCGCCAAAGAGTTTGTGCCGGGGCCGTTCTACATGAACATCGAAGAGGTTATGCCCGATCTCGGCGAGACTCAGGATCGCGTAGCCCAGGAAGAAGGCAAGAAACTGCCTGTCGACCGCCGTGATTTTATGCGCCTCTTCAGCGCAGGAGCCATGCTGGCAACAGCTGGTTGCGTGTACCGTCCCGTTGAAAAAGCAGTTCCCTACGTTGAGCAGCCCAAGGATTTCATTCCGGGCGTCGCAAACTATTACGCGACGACCATCGACCGCGTCGGCGTTGTGGTGAAAACCCGCGAAGGCCGTCCGGTGTTTATCGAAGGCAATCCTGAGCATCCTCTGAGCCAGGGTGCGACGACGGCTCTTGCCCTGTCCGAGCTGCAGGCTCTTTTTCATCCCGACCGTCCCAACGCTCCCAAGGCGAAACTCGGCGATCAGATGACTGCTGTGACCTGGGACGAGATCTATGACGCTCTGAGCGCCAAGGTGAAGACCGCGAAGAAAGTCGGTATTCTCACCAAAGGCAGCACCGGCCATAGCCAGCAATTCTATAAAGATTTCCTCAGAACGATCGGTCAATCGGAAGACAACCTTTATGTCTACGAGACCAACGCTCTTTATAATGCCGTTTCCGAAGCCCATCGTTTGGCTTTCGGCGTGGACGGCATGCCACGTTCCGACCTGCGTCGATCGAAGCTTTTGATCGGTGTGGGCACCAACTTCCTCGAAGGGAACGGCGGCGTCGCCCCGATCTTCGAAAGCAAGAGCTGGTCGGTGGGTCACACCTTCCGCTCGGGCGCCAAAGGTCGTTTTGTTCAATTCGAGTCGCGCATGACCGTGACCGGCGGCAAGTCGGATGAACGTCATGTGATCGGAGCCGGTGATGAACTGGCTGTGACACTCGCATTGGTTGAAGCTTTGCTGAACCGTCCTGAATCGAAGGGTTCAGCCGGCGACAAAAACAGCATCCGTGCTGTGGTCACAGCTAACAAAGCTTTGATCGACGAAGCCAAGACCCGCCTGAAGCTCGATGAAGTCATCAATAAAGTGGCCGGCGAAGGTTTGAGCAAGAAAGCCGTGCTGCTCGCCGGTGAATCGGGTGCCTTCAGCAAGAACGGAACCCAGGTGCAGTTGGCTGCGATCATGGCCAACGTCCTCCTTGGTGCGTATGCGGATCGCCTTCTTTATTTCGATCAAGGCTGGTTCAAGAACCCAGGCCGTCCCGGAGATGTGGCTCGCTTCGTGAAAGACGCTGCGACCTACGATATGCTCTTCGTCATCGACGTGAACCCTGCGTTCACCCTGCCCGCCTCGACTGGAATCGACGCCGCTTTGAAAGGCATCAAATCCATCGTTTCCATGCAGCCGATGCCGACCGAAACCTGTCAGTACGCAGAATTCCAACTCAACACCCACAATCCTTTGGAAGCCTGGGGTGATGAGGAGCTGGTGGCCGGCTTCTGGTCGATCCAACAGCCTGCGGTCCGTCCTGTGGCGAACAGCCGTCAGCCGGAAGACATCCTCCTTTGGACCGCGAGCAAGTTCGGTAAACCTGTTGGTCCTTACGCCGACTACCGTGCTTACCTGCGTGACAAGTGGACCCGTATTTACAAAGAATCGGGTATCAACAAAGACTTCGATACCTTCTTCAAAGCCATCCAGCGCAAAGGTTTCTTCGTCACTCAACTCAGCAAGCGCGATATGCCTGCGCTGAAGGATGTGAGCGCCGCCGTGAAACCGGCTCCCGTGAGTGCTGGCTTCAAACTCGTGGCTTACCTCGACGGTAAACTGGGTGATGGTTACGGTGCCGACCGTCCTGTTCTGCAGGAAGCCGGCGATTCCATGACCACGATCGCCTGGGACACCTGGGTTGCGATCAATCCGCATAAAGCTCGCGAAATCGGCGTGAAGTACAACGATGTCGTGGTCATCAAAGGTCCGAACGGTTCCTTCGAAGCCACTGTGTATCCGATGCCAGGCCTGCACTACGATACCATCGCAGTGCCCCGCGGTAACGGTCATAAGCTCGCGACCAGCCGGGTTAGTCAGCTCGTAGGTATCGATCCCATGGTCGCCCTCGCCTACGAAACCGATCCTTTGACAGGTGATGTGGTCACTGCGGGTCAAACCGTGGAAATCACGAAAACCGGCCGCTTCTATCAGCTCTGCTCGCAGCAGAAGCACAATGATATTGCCAACCGCTTCGATATCATGCCGATCATTCCCATGGGCCAGGCCGTGGCGAACGTACGCAAAGAAAAAGATCTCGACAGCGTACCGGATCTTTATCCTTCGCATGTGCCCAAGGAAGGCGATCTGCGTGGATCCAGCTGGCTCTTCCCCGAGTGGAAGGCGAGTACCCAGTACCGCTGGGGCATGGCGATCGACCTTGAGCGTTGTACCGGTTGCGGCAACTGTACGGTTGCGTGTGACCTGGAAAACAACGTGCCCCAAGTGGGTCGCGAGCAGGTCCGCATGGGCCGCCGCATGCACTGGATTCGTATCGACCGCTACTTCAGCGGCGCTGTTGATAATCCTGAAGTCAGCTTCCAGCCTGTGACCTGTCAGCACTGTAACCACGCGCCTTGCGAGGCTGTGTGTCCCGTGTTCGCCACGACGCATGAACCGGAAGGCCTGAACGCTCAAACTTATAACCGCTGCGTTGGTACTCGTTATTGCGCGAACGCCTGTCCTTACAAAGTTCGCCGCTTCAACTGGTACACCTACAAGTGGAACGTCATGGGCGACAGCCCCATGGATCGCAACCCACGCGCTCTGAACCCGGATGTGACCGTTCGTACTCGCGGCATCATGGAAAAATGTACGTTCTGCGTGCAGCGTATCCGTGATGCGAAGCACAACGCCAAGCAGCAAAACCGCATGGTGTTCGACGGTGAAATTCGTCCAGCTTGCCAGACGGCTTGCCCAACCGATGCCATCGTCTTCGGCAACCTCCTGGATCCGAATAGCCGCGTAGCGCGCGCTCGCAAAGACAACCGTGCTTTCCTTCTGCTCGGCGGCAATCCCGAGAAGAAAGAGTACGGTCTGAAAACTTTGCCGAACCTGAACTACATGGCGAAAGTGAAGCATGACGGAACAGAAGGCTTTGCAGCCGGCGATGGTCACGACCATGGCGCCGGTGAACCTGGGCAAGGGCATCCTTAAGACAAACGACGACATCTAAGCGGAGCATTTGGATGAGCGAGGAAGTAAAGTGGAACAGGACGATCTCAGACGTCAATGATGGCATTTTAGCCAATCTGGGAAAGCCGCACCCAACCTATTACATAGCTTGGGCCGGCGCGATTATCTTTCTTCTGATCGGTGCGATCACCTGGGGTTTGGAAATCACCTACGGTATGGGGATCACGGGTAAAACCAGTCCCGTCTACTGGGGTGTTCTGATCACCGACTTCGTTTTCTGGGTCGGTATCGGTCACGCCGGTACTTTGATTTCAGCTATTTTGTTCCTGTTCCGCGCGAAGTGGCGTAACACGGTGAACCGAAGCGCTGAAGCTATGACGGTCTTCGCTGTGATCACCGCGGGTCTTTTCCCGCTGATCCACGTCGGTCGTCTGTGGGTTGCGATGTACTGGATTCCACCCCTGCCGAACACCAACAACCTGTGGTCGAACCTTCGTTCACCATTGGCCTGGGACTTGTTCGCGATCTCGACCTATCTGACCATTTCGCTCCTTTTCTGGTACATGGGTCTGGTGCCTGACCTGGCATCCATCCGTGACCGCGTGAAAGGCGTTCGTCGCATCATCTACGGCATCATGTGCTTTGGCTGGCGCGGAACAGCGAAACAGTGGCACCACTATGAAGCCGGTTACGGTTTCCTCGCGGCCCTCGCCACACCCCTCGTACTTTCGGTTCACTCCATCGTTTCGTGGGACTTTGCGATGTCCATCCAACCCGGCTGGCACACCACCATCTTCCCACCCTACTTCGTTGCGGGTGCTATCCTTTCCGGTTGCGCGATGGTTTATACCCTGCTCGTTCCGGTTCGTAAGATGTTCCGCATGGAAGAGTTCATTCGCCCTGAGCATCTTGAAGCTTGCGTGAAGCTGACTCTTCTGACGTCAACCATCGTGTTCTACGCTTATGCCATCGAATTCTTCGTCGCCTGGTACTCGGGCAACCCTTACGAATGGGGTGTCTTCGAGAAGCGCGCGATCGGTCCTTACGCGTTCTACTTCTGGGTGATGGTGTTCTGTAACTGTATCTTCCCCATGATCTGGTGGTCCAAGCGTATGCGTAACAACGTGGCCGTGTCCATGCTTGTGGCGATCCTGGTCAACGTCGGCATGTGGTTCGAACGCTATAACATTATCGTGTCGTCCTTGGTTGAAGATTTCTTACCTGGTTCGTGGGGCCACTTCCAGCCCTCGCTTGGTGATATCTGTCTGTCCCTTGGTAGCTTTGGTTGGTTCATGTTCTGGTTCCTGATCTTCTGCCGATTCTTCCCGATCGTGTCGATGTCGGAATTGAAACTGATCATGCCCAAACCATTAAGCAAGAAGCATCATTGATTAAGGTGGCTACCCATGAGTAAAAGACCAGGTGGAATCTTAGCTGTTTATCAATATCTGGATAACCTCGTCGATGCGATGAAGGCGGTTCAAGCCCGTTCTGATTGCGCCGGACACGAAGTATTCAGTCCGACCTCGTATCACGAGATCGAAGAAGCCTTGGACGCAGGTCCAAGTCCAGTCCGTTGGTTCACCCTTTCCGGCGCTATGACGGGAACTGTGACCGGTTTCGGTTTGGCCCTGTGGCTTGACTATGACTGGCCGCAGGTGGTGGGTGGTAAGCTTGCCGGTCTCTATTCCGTACCTTCGTACGTGGTGGTCGGTTTCGAGCTTACAATTCTCTTCGGTGGTTTGATGACGATTCTCGGCATGCTCGTCATGGGCCGTTTGCCGAACCCCAAGCAACGTATTCTGGACCCTCGCTTTACCGATGACCGTTTCGGCATCTTCGTGCCCAACGCGTCGCTCGACAGTGAGCAGGCCCGGCTTCTGAAGTCGTTCGGCGCTGAAGAAATTCGTATCATTGAGTCGAAGTGAGGAAAGGCAAATCATGAAGCATCTGGCGACCAAGCTCGCGTTGACAGCTCTGACCCTCACCGGCGTCAGTGCCTGCAACCCCCATGGTCGGAATACGACCAAACTGCAATACATGCCTGATATGGCCGACAACCCCACGGCGAAGACTCAGGAGACCTACCTGAATCCTCCCGATGGTGCCGTCACCATCAATGCGATCCTTTATCCGGAAACTCCTGAACTCGCGGAGCAGGAACTGCGCAATCCCTTCGGTGAGGGAGCCCAGGTCAGCCGCGATGTAGTGAACAACGGTAAAAAGATGTTCGACACCTACTGCGCCGTCTGCCACGGTCCGGATGGCAAAGGCAAGAGCCTGATGGGAGATGCCTATCCGCTGGCCCCGCCTGACCTGACGCGTCCCGATCTGGTGGCTCGCAAAGACGGGTTCTTCTTCTTCCGCATCTCGAATGGCGCCAATCTTATGCCAGCTTATGCTCACTCGATTTCCCCGCATGAGCGCTGGCAATTGATTACCTATCTGAGAACCCTGCAAGTGCAGCCGAAATAGGAAGAGGAACCTCGATGAGTATCGCCAAGGATCTTTATAAAGAAAAAGAGTCATTGTTTCTGACAGGCTCATCCACCCTGCGCATGGCTGCGCTGGTGGGAATTGTCATTGGCCTCGTGGCTGCTGGCATAGGCTTCTTCACGCACCAGGGTCCCCGCGTTTGGGGCGCCTTGCTCTTCAACCTGTTCTTCTTCTTCTGTCTTGGTTTCGGCGCCATGGCTTTCGCCGCCATGCAGGACGTGATCGGCGCCACCTGGGGCCGTCCCATCCGCCGGATTCAGGAAGCTTTCGGTGCTTTCGTTCCCGTCGCGTCCGGGCTTTTCGTGGTCTTTATCATCGCCGTGATGTTCGACATCGGCGGCGCTGGCAAAGTCTATCGTTGGATCGCCAACCCTGACATGCTGCATCACTTCTGGGGCAAGCGCTCGTGGCTTCAGCCCAACCTGATGTATGCACGGGTCTTCTTCATTCTGGCCCTTCTCACCTACCTTGTGATCTGGCAGCTCCGTCTGACCCTGAATCGTGACAAGGCCTGGCTTGAAGGTCGTCATGACGATGCCGTTTATCTGGGTGAAGAAGTCCGCGTGAAGACCAAGTACTGGAGCGCACCTATTTTGGTTTGCTACGGCGTGGGTTTCACCTTCCTCTGCTTTGACGTGATGATGTCGCTGTCGCCCACATGGTTCTCGACCCTTTGGGGCGGTTGGCAATTCGCGGTGATGATGCAGACGCTGATGGCTGCCCTTCTGATCACCATGTTCTCTTTGAAATCGCACCGCATCGGTGAGTTCATCAAGCAGCAGCAGTTCCACGATGTGGGCAAGCTGATGCACGGCTTCACGATCTTCTTCGCTTACCTGACCTATGCTCACATCCTGACCTACTGGTACGGTAACGTTCCTGAAGAGACTGAGTATTACATCCACCGTTTGCATGGCCCATGGCTGTACTTCGTCTACGCGATCCCGCTGCTCGGGTTTGTGGTGCCGCTCTACCTCCTGATTCCCAAGTGGGCGAAGTGGTCCAAGACTTGGACCATCACCATGTCGACTGTCATATTGTTTGCGCAGTGGCTGACCTATCAGCTGATCGTTCAGCCTGAAGTGATCAAGCATGAAGACTTCCTGAAAGGGATCGGTCCTTTGCTTGAAGTCGGGATGTTCCTGGGGATTGCGGGTCTGTTCGTGACCACATTCTTCTGGTTCAGCCGTCGCTATCCGATGCTTCCTGTGGCTGACCCGCTTCTGGAAGAGGCTGTCCACGGCCATCACTGATCCCAGTGCATGACTATGAAAAAGCCGGCTTTTTGCCGGCTTTTTTTGTTTTATCCGATGTAAGCTCCATGGAGCCAGAAATAGCAACAGAACAGCACACTGAAATTGACTAACCACCTCATATCCCAGTCCTCCTTGCTTGAAATTCCTTGCATCCAAAGAGCTGGAAGGCGTTTCGGCAAAATCCCATTGGAATCAAGACAAAACACTCATGACTTTTCCGTGAGGAAGTTTTTGCCGGTGATATTCGTGAGATAATCAAGCGAAACCAGTTGGGAGGTCCGTTCCATGGCCGGTGCCTTTGAAGTCGCAACGCGTTCCGCGATCCGTGAGATTATCGTGGACGCCGTGCAGGAATCGAAATTTGGCTATGTGATGTCGCACGAGGCTTTGCAGCAGATCAGCGATCAGCTCTTTGACCTCTTTATTACCAGTCGGAATTTAAAGGCTGCAGGCGATCGCATGATTGCGCAGGGACTGGTGCCGGGTATGAATCCGGCGGCGGGGAAGAAACCGAAGCCGCGGTTCTAGTGGGGCGAGCTAGGCAGCGCTCCGCAGCGCCATCATCTCGTCCACCAGCTTTTCTGCAGCCTGCTCACTTATCTTGAAGCGGGCACAGAAGGCTTTGTAAAGCTTTTCATCCATCTGGTTCGGTTCCAGCTGAATCCAATGCGCGATTTGATTCGCAAGGCCCACCACTTCCGCCAACGTCAAAGGCACAGCATCATTCATAACGGGCATCTTATGATGGAATGCGACCGCTTCGGTCACATGCTCCGGCAGACCCCAAAACATCGCGCCTATTTCACCCAGAACTGTATGCTGAAAGCCGCCGTGACGAGCCTCGGCTGCCGTCCAAGTTCCAAGTTTGGACAGATCATTCAATTCCGCCGCGTAACGATCCGCGATTTCGGGCAGGCACATCGCAAGGACGATCTTGCCGATGTTGCAGACACTGCCTGCTATGTAGATTTCATCAGGCAAAAGATCGAGCTTGAAACGCTGGCCCAGAAATTCCGCGGCGCGACCCACCAGGAAGCTATGCTCCCAGAAATGATCGGCATCGAAAACCTTGCAGTCGAGTTTGAAGGTCTTGAGGGCTGCGACCAGCACGATATCCTTCAGGGCATTGATGCCGATGAAGGAAATCGCATGCGCGAGCGATTCGATTTTGGTGCCGCGACTGGAAACGAGGTTATTGGCGATTTTCAGGACCTGCGAGGCCAGCAGGGGATCCTGTTTAGCCACGGCAGCCAGCCTGGACGCTGAGGTGTTTTCATCCTGAATCAGGGTCTGAATTTCCATCACATAGCTGGGAATGCGCGGCAGATCTTTCATATTCGGGATCTGGTTGAAGACGGACTGCGCGGCGCCGCTCAGCTGCTTGGTGGGATTATACCAATCATACTTGCCCTTGATGATCATATTGGTCGAATTGCAGGTGCAATTGAACCAAAGATGACCCGACTCGCAAACCCGCCAGCGCGAGGTATTGTTCAGAAAATCCTCGGGCGACATAAACTTGCGACCGCAGGTATTGCACGTTTTCAAAGGATTTGCGTTCATCGCGTGGCCTCGGGTTGACTGCCTCTAACCATCCCGTTTTCGGATTTCGGCAGAAAGCATTGAGTATGCGCTGCGGACAGGGGTTTAACATAGCGTATGTATGGGTGTTTTTTAAAAATGGATCTTCGCCCAGCGTCGATGTATAGCTAGAATCGGAGTGCAACCAAGGGATTTCCATGAGCCTTGTTCTGGACAAAATGCCTCTCCGCGAGTCGACCCCGGCTGGCTGGTTTGAGGTTATTATGAGCGATTTTCCACGTTTTATGCAGGATCATGCATCCTGTGAACGCAAAGCCTCGGCCAATGCCATGGCTCTGGTGAAGCAATTTGCCGATTATGAGGCCCTGGTCGAGCCCATGATTTGCCTCGCCAAAGAGGAATTGGCCCATTTTCATGAGGTCTACCGCATTTTGCATAGACGCGGGATCCCCCTGGGAGCCGATGAAAAGGACCCTTATGTCACAGCCCTTCTTAAGTCAGTGAGGCATAGTAAGGACGAATATTTCCTCGATCGTCTTTTGGTCGGATCCCTGATCGAAGCCCGCAGCTGCGAGCGTTTTACGATCGTGGCCGAAGGCTTGCAGGATCCTGAACTAGCCCCATTCTATCAGCGGCTGGCGCGGGAAGAGGCGGGGCATTTCCGGGTCTTTCTGCGGCTGGCTCGACATTATTTTCCCGAGCAAAAAGTCCACGATCGTTTACAGTATCTGCTTGATGCGGAGTCCACAGCGATGCGCGCTGTGCCGGTCCGAGCTGCTGTCCATTAATCAGGAGTATGAGCGCCATGGGTTTACGTGAACTCTTTCAAAACCATCTGCAGACCCTGCAGACAGAAACAGCCAAAACCCTGGCTGAGCTGAATCTGGACGGCCTCGTCCTGAGTGCCGGGGCACCGGGCTGGTATTTTGAAGATGATCAGAATCCACCCTTTCGCAGCAATCATCACTTCCGCCACTGGTGCCCGATGGAAGGCTGCCATCACCTGCTGCTCGTCATGCCCGGGGAAAAGCCTCAGCTGCGGCTCTACCAGCCCGCTGATTTCTGGCATGAAGTGAAGGCTTTCGAGCCTGATTTTTGGGGCGATTCCTTTAAAGTGCAGACCTTCACCGACGAGGACAAGCTTTGGGATCATCTGGGTGAAGGTCGCCGCATCGCCTATCACGGACCCGAGCAGGAGAAAGCGCGCAAGGCTCAACTCCTGACCGATGTTCCCGGACTCCTCGCGCGACTGAACTGGGCGCGGCTCGTGAAAACGCCTTATGAAATCCAGTGTCTTTTGGAAGCCACACGCAAGGCCGCGGCCGGACACAAGGCTGCGGAGCGTTCGTTCCGTCAGGGCGGAAGTGAGCTTGATATTCATTTTGCCTTTATGCAGGCCGCCCGCAGTCAGGAGCAGGATCTGCCCTATGAGAATATCATCGCTTTGAATGAAAAAGCCGCCTACCTGCATTATCAGGCCAAGCGTGATGAGGTGCACAACGGCAAAGTCCTTTTGATCGATGCCGGCGCATCCTCGCGCGGCTATGGATCGGACATCACCCGCACCTATGCGACCGAAGATGCGCCCGAGGAATTTCAGGCTCTGCTCGCTGACATGACCACGCTGCAGGCTGGTCTGGTCGCTGCCATCACACCGAATGTGATGATGGGTGATCTGCATGTGCTCGCCCATCAGAAAATCGCCGAACTTTTGATTCGGCATAAGATCATCTTGGATTGCGATGCGCAGAAGGCCATCGATCTTGGCTTTACCATGGCATTCTTCCCGCATGGCCTCGGCCACATGCTGGGACTCTTCGTGCATGATGTCGCCGGGAAACAGCTCGATCGTGAAGGGGCCATGGCCTCGCCCGATCCGCGCTTTCCGAAACTGCGCACCACCCGTCCCCTGCAGCCTGGAACGCTCGTTACGATCGAGCCCGGCGTCTACTTCATCAAAATGCTGCTCGATCCCATTCGTCAAAGCGCAAATAGCCGCAATTTGAATTGGGCCTTGATCGATCGCCTGATGCCCTGCGGCGGCATCCGCATCGAGGACAACATTCATATCCACGATCAGGGCGTGCGGAACATCACGCGTGAGTTCCTGCCTTGACCCTTTGATCGGCTCCCTTCCGCCCCCATTTCTCGAAGGCTACATGTTGGACGCATGTAGCCTTTAGCCTATGCATCGCAACCAGCGTAGCCAACCCATATTAAAAGTCGCCGGGCGCCAGCCACCTGCCAGAATCCCTGTAGGTTTGTGGATACAGAAGTTTTGTCCCTTTTTTCCTTCACTGATCACACTGCCCTTCATCGAAAATTTTTCTGGCTTTCATTCCATGTTGTTCGCAAAGAATTTTAATCGGAAAGAGTCGCATGTAAACGGCGACAGAACAGAAATCGAAACAGGTGTGGACTCGAAAATTTTTAAAGCGGTGTTTGCCTTGCGATGACAGACGAATCATCTTCGATAAAAGCACTGAACAGCATGGTTTTGCGGGGGTGAAAGACAGCGATTTCAAGGCGTGTTTTTGAAGGCGTTCTTTTGTTCTGAAAGAGTCTTCATGAAAAATGTCATTGATAACTCAAAGCAGAGAACCTTATAAGAAGCGAGTCGAGCGAAATTTCTTCGGAACGGAAGCTTCGATAAAAAAATTCCATTCGAGAGGGTCGTTTAATCTCTATGAGTACTCCACTCTTCTTGGATCCGTCGGCTGTTTACACGCTTACACCCATAATCTGGATTGGAATCTGTGTTCTTTGCTGGCTGAACCTGTCATGGGGAGTCGCTCTCTCGGGCTTGATTGTTCCCGGCTTTCTGGTGCCCTTGATCCTTATCTATCCCGCATCGGGCGCGCTTGTCCTGGTTGAAGCCATCATTACCTGGGGCATAACCCGTGCGCTCTGCCGCATGCTGCCGAAACTCTCGATGGGATCGAGCTTTTTCGGTCGCGACCGCTTCTTCGCGCTGGTGCTCTGCAGCATCTTTGTTCGCATCTTTATCGAAGGTGGTCTGCTCCCATGGATTCCTGGTCTTGAGATCCGGGCGACGGCGTTTGGTTTGATCCTTGTGCCTTTGATTGCCAATCAGCTTTGGAAACCGGGTTTGACAAGAGGTTTGGTGGGACTTGGCGCTGCGGTTGGCTTGACCTTTATGCTGTTCAGTTTCATTTTCGTACCGCTCAGTAATTTCAGTTTGGCAAACCTCGCGCAGCAGATGGATCTGACCACGCAGTATCTCCCCGATTCGCCCCAGAGCTATATCATCCTCCTGACCACCATTTTCCTGGCGTCACGGCTGAATCTCCATTTTGGTTGGGACTTCTCGGGCATTATGTTTCCGGGTTTGATCGCGCTCTCGCTCTTTGATCCCGCGCGCCTTGTCAGCACGATCTTTGAAACCATGGTGCTCGTGATCCTGGCCAAACTCCTGATGCTCTGGCCTCCAATCCGGGCACGGGCCCTGACCGGGGCTTACAGTCTCGCCTTTTTCTTTACGCTCAGCTTTATCTATAAGATCCTTCTGGGAAGCCTGATTCCCCAGATCATGGCATCCGGTCGATCCGAGGACTTCCTGGGCCTTGGCTATATCATGTCGAGCCTCTTCGCGATCAAGATCTGTCGCCTGAAAAATCAAGCCTCCAACCTTGCGTCCACCCTGACTCAGGCTTCCATACTGGGTCTTGTGGTCGGGCTTTTGTGTTCCACCGTTTTGAGCGGAGTCGGCTCTCTCTTTCTCGCGACTCCCGTTCAGGCGGTGAGCATGGAAACGAAAGCGTATGATTCCGGTGACAGTCGTCAGGCTCTCGTTATTCATTCAGATAAGGATCTTGGCAGCGCGATGGCCGAAGCCATGCAGGCAGGACTCTTTGCCGAGGCTTATTCCGAAGCCTATACGCCGCCCGGGAAAAATTTTCTGGATCAGCTGATGCGCGAGCTGGTCAAACCTCTTCTGCAAATCGCCAATCAAAAAAATGTTCTGCTGTCCGAGCAAAGGCCCGGTTTGAGTTCGCAGCTTCAGGCCGAACTTCGTCCTCTGGCATCGGCGGCGAAACGCCTGGGTTTTTCCCTCGAAATCATTCCCGGCGATAAAGTGCAAAAACCCAAAGTGCTGCTAAGAGATCGCGTGGCAGGACGTAACCTTGGTCTTATGATCGTCACGATCAAGCCCGACCAGGCCGTGGGTCTTGCCGTCGGCGATCCTTTCCGCGACAGGAATACTTTGGAATTTGGTCTTTGGAGTCTTGAGCATCAGAATCTTGCGTTTCTGCTGGCCCCGACGGTTCATCCCCGCACGCGTTTTGATGGAGCCGCGGCTCTTACTCATGCTGCGAACCGCATCAACTTTCTGACCGCTGTCCTGAGTCAGCTCGATGAAGCCAGTTTTCCCGGTATGCGCATCGTGGAACTTACGGCAGCACCTGTCGATCAAAAGCGACAGCAGCTTCTGATGAATCCGAGCGTCGCCTCGGATGAGGGGATGGTTTTGCAGAAATGGGTTCATGATCTGGAGCAGTATGGAATGCAGACTGTCAACGGATCCGATGTGGCGCCGACTCTGGTATTTGAATCGACTCTCAGTCTTCTGCGCAAGCAGCTTTATACAGTCCAGATTCCGGCCTGGGTGCAAAGGCGCATGGTTCCCCTTTTGGCCCCTGCGGAATGGGAAGCGCGTTGGCCTTTGATGAATCGCCCCCTGGTTCAGGGCGAAGCTGTACCGCAGTCGACGCTGCTGTCGGATAGCTTATCCAAAGAGGCGCTTCAGGATATCCGCTCCTACCTGGTCGATAATAATCCGTTTAAACTGCTGAATGCCGAGGCCCAGGATCCTTTGCTGCACTTCGACCTCATGAAGGTGGAACGCAACTATTACCTGCTCGTCCAACGGCAGCAGACGACTCATGTCGCCCTCCTGACTGGATTTCCCTTCGGCACGGATAATTCCAGCGGCCTTGCTCTGAGCAAAAGGACGAGCGCACTATGAAGCGACATCTTGCGGCCTTGCTGGTTCTGCTGGGCGTCTCCTGCAAATCCGAGATCGTTACGCATCAAAGACTCTTCACTCCGGGTGACAAGGGCGCCATGACCTTTAAGATACCTTCTGGAGGCCTTAACCTCATCATTCAGCCGACACTGCTGCCGGACGCAGACAGCCGGGCCAAGGCCCAGGCCTATCCCTATGCCTTTGAATATGTGACGCTCGGCGCGGATCAGCAGCCGATCGCGCGGCAAAGAGTGCAGGGCCTTGTACATTGTGATCGTGTTCATGAAGGCGGACAGCAACGCACGCTGCGCTGTCCGGGTTCGCGGGTGCTGATCGATCTGAAATCAGGTCCGAAGGCGCCTCAGTATCTGACCATCCGCAGGGATTCGCAGGCGAAAGCCCGCGATTTGTTTTTTGCTGTGACCATGCGCGCCCCCCAGAGTGAATACCGCGCGAGGCTCCATGGTCTGCGCCTTTCTCCACATGAAAAATCCGCTCTGCTCGATACCGCCTATGCCGGGCAGGAGGAGGATGTGAAACAGCTCGCGGCCCTGAGCACGCTGGCACCAATGGGTCAAGCCGAGCAGGACTATCGGGACCAGGTCATCTATCAGGATGGGGCAGCAGCAACGCCGACCCCGCGATTTCCCAGCTACGCCGTAATCGGTCCCGAGGCCCGCATCGTGGTTCCGGTCTATCAGCGGGATGGGCTGGTTCGTGTGCGAGCCCTTCCTTTGGGCGATCGAAACGATTATACGGTGTGCTGGCAGCCGATGGCCGAGCCTCTGGATGGCCGCTGCTATAAAACGGCCCACAGCGCATCACCGGATACAAGCTTTCCCTTTCCGCGCGGTCGACTGATTTTTTCTGCGCCTCAGCCCCTGGCCTTGGATGTTGAATATTCTTTGACGGAGCAGCAGAAATTCCATCTGGCTGACGCGGTGCAGCAGTATAGCGCTTATCGCCTGCCTTCCGGGCAAACGCTTTCGGTGAATCTGGATCCGTTTCAGACGCAGGAATTCCTTCCTCTGCGCCTGCACGTTTGGGCTGTCCATGGGCAGAAGGGAGAGCAGCAGCCGGCTGTCCTGGAGCTGAAGATCGTGATGCCAGACGGCACTCTGCGTCAGCGCGAGAGATTGACGCTGGATATGCGGCGTTCTCCTTTCGATCGTTCCGCGAGCGAAGCGGAAGTTCTGAGTCGGTTGAATACCTTTCATGTGGCAGCGGGCCACGGCGGTGGGCGTCTGCTGATCCAGGCGAGTCCTTCCATTCTTGTGAATATGACGCTGGGACGCGCCTCCACTCCCCTTTATTCCGAGCTTCAGGCTCATGGAATGATACGCGCCGATCAGGAGAGGGAATTTTGGATTCCCATCACGCCGGAAGAATCAGTGCCCCAGGATATGGTCGCATCCTATGCCTGGAATCCTGACGTTGGCCTTGTCGCAGCGCAGCGAGTTTTCTTTCCCACGCGCGATCTCAGTCCCGGTTCTTTTGCCTTCACTCCGACGCGGCTTGAAGAGATGACCTGGGAAGGTCGCAAAAGATCGGCGCATTATGTTCAGCTGCAGCCGGGCCTCGGCATCGAAGCCTTTTTGGAACGCGGACCCATCCTGCCGATGATGCTCGTCGCAGCGCCGGGATCGCATGCCGCTCTGCGTGTCAACGGACATACACTCTGGGAAGGTCGACTGGATCGGAGCACTCAGATGGGTCAACTCGATGCCTCACGTTTTGCTCCGGGCTCGCGACTTCAACTCGTGGCGGAGGGTGCGGAAATTTTTGTGGGTGGCATTCGTCTTGCACAGAGTATGAGCACCGTTTATGCGAAACGTTTTTACTATAGTCAGAATCGAGGTTCCTTTCTGATTCAAAAAACCAGTCCCCAGCAGACAGTGAGTATTGAGCTTCTTCTGACCGAAGCACCGACGGCCACGGCTCAGGTGCAGGTGAATGTCGAAACTCGTTCGGGTGCCGTGCCTCCTTCACTTTCCCGTGAGTTCACGCATCGGCAGCGGGTCTATACGATCATGCCTCGGACTTTGGTCGCCGATTCCGTCCTGGCCGATGGCAGGAAAGCTGAGCTGGTGACCTTTCCGCTTCCCTTGCGATCGGATCTTCCGTCGGGCGAGTACCAGGTGAACGTCACCACGTCTGGAATGAAGGGAGCGTTCCTGGCTGTCTCCTCGCAGCTGCCCAACTTCGGCATTCGTCTGACGTCGGCTTCGGATCGAGCGCCGATGAACGAGGCTCCTGAATGAAGAGCTTCATGATGCGCGGGGGCGCGGCTTTTTCTTTTCTTCTGCTTTTGGCTGGATGCAAAGGATGCACCGTGATTCCGAAGCCTGACGATACGGCTCCTGGTTCCTATCGGGGATTATTTCTGGATGTCCTGAAAAACAGGACGCTGCCGCGTTCGGTTCATGCTTTCGCTCAGACTGAAGGCTATCGCTATGAAAGTGATGCGCGTGAACTCAAGATCGTGGGTCCACCCGCCTCGCGGCTTGGCACTTACTTTATCAGTCAAAGCAGCCAGAGAAACGGCATCAATCTGCAGGCTCCGCATGGTGACAGTGATCTGAAAACCAAGGAGATTGCGGAGCTCATGTGTCAGGAGCAGAGTTATGACAGCTGCGGCATCAATACGATGCACCGCCGCTCCTTCGACTTCGCGCATGAGTCGGTCTCGCCCTTTCAGGAATTCACGGAAGCGATCGTGACCAACGATCCCCATGCCTTGATCGTGCAGCTGCATGGCTTTGAATCCGCCAAACGAAAAAACGGCCCGGAGCAGCAGGCCCGGATGATACTCAGCACAGGGCAGGACAGTCGCGCTTTGCGTGCGGCGCTGGCTTCGCTGCAACTGGATAAGGATCCCAGCATCCTGGTCTATGGCGTCACGACCCGGGAATTGGGAGCGACGCGCAATGCCCAGGGCGGACTGATAAAACGTATAGGCCGCGGACATTTCCTTCACATCGAAACGTCCCTGGCATTCCGGGAACAGCTGCAGAATGATCGCAAAGAACGTGATTTCCTCGATGGCATTATTAGGGCAGTCAAAAAACAATATGATGAAACCAGAAATTAGATGGTGGCAGCCTGCGCTCTGGACACAGGCTTTGTTCAGCGCTGCCCTTATGGGAAGTTCAAGCGGCTCGCTCCAGGCCGAGGCCTGGCCTTTTTTTCCTTTGTCGCTTGCTGAAAATGCAGACGTGCCGCTGGTTCAGAGAAAAATGAATCTGGATGCTCACGATGTTCGACTTATGGACGGTGCGGAGCGTCACGGCGAACGCTACCACTTGCCCGTAAAAGGTCGTGTTGTCATTCTGCAGAAAGCTCAGGATGAATTGCGGATGGAGGGTCTTTCCGGGAACGATCAGGCCTGGCGTTGGGCCGAGCGCAGTGGACCCTTGGCTATCACGATGGACAATCCGGCTCCGGTGTCCGGCGTGGTCAGGATTCCCGCGGCTGATCGCGACCGATGGATCGAGATCGTGGCGCGCGAACAACTTGATGTCTCGCTCCATGCTCTTCGTTCCGAGGAAGTCGGGGCACGCCTGGAAGACGAGATGCGGGCCCAGAGCCTTGCCGGTGATGATGTGCGGGTGACAAGGCAGGATGGTCGGGAGGATACCTTTTATCGCGTGACGCGTGATGCCTCGCTGGTATTGCGGAGCCCTGCGCTGGTGAAAATTCAGAGCCGGATGGCTCTGCCTCTTTTGAAAGACGATCAGAAGTCACTCTGTGTTGTTCGCTATCAGACAGACGCGGGTGAGCACTTTGTTCAGAATGCATCGGCTCCCTCGCCTTACGAAAGCGGACGGATGGCGGGTAAAAATATAGGCGTCGGCTCCCCATCGGTTTTCTATCTTGTGCTGTCCGAAGCCGCTGAACTCAAACTCGCGAGCAACTGTCTTTTGAATGTGCAGAGTCTTCCCCTGGAACGTGACACCCCTCTTGTGGATGACAGAAATCATCCGCAGCTTTTTGCGGCCTGGGCGAAATCGAAGACGAAGCCACTGGAAACGTTCCTGCAGCTGGCCAGGATTCCACGAGAAACGACTGATTACCGCCTGTTTCAGGCGCTGCAGCGACAGCTCATGGGGAATGCGCTTTATTTTAGGGCTCTTTATCCCGAGGATCTGAAGAGCAGTGAATCTGTGAATCGCATCCGTGCCGCCTTCCGCCGCGATCATCCCGATGCGCGTTTGAATGCAGCCCTGATTCCTGAAGCACAGCAGGCGGATTGTCTTTGCGTGCAAAGCGCCGAGGAACGCCGAACCCTGTCGTTCACCAATCCCAGTGAAGGGCGCGAGACTCTGGCCCGTATCGTGGTGCCGGAACAACAGAAATTTCAGGACCTCGACTTTCAAATGGTCTTCATGGATCCCAATGGAAAGATCATCAAACGCCAGGATGCTCGCATGGAAAGCATTTCAGGTGATGGTGCCCAGCTCGCCGCCGTGACTGTTTCCGTCCCGGCCAAAACCCGAACGATTGCGATCACGCGCAGAGCGCAAGGGCCAAGTTTTCCGCGGCTGGGACTGGAAATTTTGCTGGAGAAAGAAGCCGGGGTCGATCAGGCGGCGTTGATGCAGCAGCTGCGTGATCCCAAGAAGGGTTTGCTGGCTTTTGTCATGGAGGGCAAGAGCGACAGCTTAAGCCTGGAGGATCAGTTGAGGCTGATGCCTATGCGGCAAAGCCTTCAAAGGCAGTCGGAGTATCTGAAGAATCTGACCACAACCCCGATGAAGCTGGATGCCGCGGCCCTGCATCAGGCCAGGCGCGCGATGATTGCAGAAGGCAGCTTTCATGCGCTTCGCAATATCTGCCTGGGCAGCATCAATGGTCAGGGAACTCTTGCGAAAGAGGCCTTTTACTGCCTCCGGGAAACCCTGCGCGGCATGCAGGATTATCGAAGCCTCGCCGTGATCCTTGGCTGGCAGTATAAGAAAACGCCGAGTGATACAATTCCTGCCGATTACATCGACGCTCTGAATAAGGCGGGATATCCGGCTGAAGCCCTGATGCTGGCCGCTGAGTATGCGCGGACGTCCAAAGCGGGCCAACCCCTGTTGCAGGACCTTCAGTCCAGTCTTCCGCATGCTGATATCCTCTTGCAATCAGATTCCCTGCCTCGTGTCCAGCGTTTTGCCAAATCGGTCTTCCTGCTCGACCGCGTTGCCGCGGAGAAGCGCCAGGCCTTTACGCTCGAAGATAAGCAGCGGATTCAGCTGGAGTCAGATTCCCCGGAATGGGAAACATTCGAATTGGAATGGAGGGCCCGGGCGAGCCACGAGGATACCTCGCCTCTTCATTGGGTGCAGGTCGCGCGTGCGCAGACTTCGCGGATGGTTCCGCTTCTTTTGGAGGGGACAAGCAATGAATGGATCGACGAGGAAAAGGCCGAGCTTTCCTACCCTGCCCGCTTTCTGATTCAGATCAAAAAAGGTGCGCCGGTTAAAATTACGGGTCGCGGCGAGCTGCTTTATCTTCGTATGAAGCGTGTTCCGAATTCCATGATCACGCATGATCGTGATGAACTGGTTCATGTCTTCCCCGAGGATCCGAAGGATGATGATTACCTTGCCGCTTTTTCCCGCATAGGCCAGTGGGAGGAGTCGCGACGCATGAACGAGGCCATGACTTTGCGTGCGGCTCTGATTGCCGATCTGCGCAAAGCAAAACCTTTGACATGGCCTCATGTGCAAAGACTCAGGATTCTGGAAAACGGGATGCGTTGGATGCCGCTGCCCACCGAGGTGCAGGCGGCCCAGCTCATGCGCGAGGAGTTCACCGCCTATGCCCCCGATCATCCGGTGATGGCAGCGCAGAAGGCGCTTTTGCCCCGGATGGATGCTGATGTGATCACCATAGTGGGATCCGAGGAAGAGGATGTCACGGAACTGGAACTTTCTCAGAATGCGTCGCTTCGCATGCAGATCCGCTTTCTGGCCCTGGATGAATCCGGGCGTCTGCCGCAGGATATCGAGATGAAGGTGGACGAGGGGCCCTGGCAAAGTCTCACGCTTCACAAAAAGGACAGTACGCATCCTTTGGAACTGACGGCCGGTGTGCATCGGATTGGCCTTCGATTCAAGGAGAAAGGTGGACCCCGTTATCTGGCCATGAAGTTGGCAGCACCGACGGGTGCGGGCTGGACTCAGCTTCAGTTGAAAAAAGTCAAATACTGGGCTGTGCCGACACCTGCTCAGCCGCTGGTTTTAAAAACGGCAGGACTGTATCGAATTCATCGACTGAAAAATAAGCGCGTGGACATTCAATACCGCGCCGTGAAGAAGGGGGAAAGCTTCACAGTGCCCGAAGGGGATGCCGCCTATCGCTTTTATACCCTGACGGCTGATGACGATAAAAGGCCCCGGCGTGAGCGTTTCATTCGTCTCGCGAGCCTTGTGGATGAGCCTGTGTCCCCTGACTTTGCCATGCCCGAGGCCACGCGGCCCGTCTATAGCGTGAGTGATGCCCCGGCCTTGTCTTTGGCTCTGGGAACGCGCAGTAACTGCCGTGAAGAGGACAACGACAAGCCAGGCTTCTGTGACGATGTCTGGCATCCCAAGCTTGCTCTGACTCTGAGTCAAAGACGGGAGGACAGTCAAACCTTCGGCCGGGTTTCCGTATTTCCAGGAGCTCTGCCTTTGGGTCAGCTCACTCTCGGCTGGGATAAACTTTCGCCCTCACGCGCGCTGAGTTATGAAATCGAGGGTCATGCGTTCTTTGCTGATAATGCTGGTGAATCCCTGCAAGGGGGCGGCGGGAGCCTCGGCGTTTTCTATAAGACGGCCTGGGGCAGTCTGGATGCTCAGTCCGGTTTGCGGCTGAATGCATGGGAGGCGAATCGCCGTCGCATTCATCCTGATCTGCCGCAGGAAGTGGCCAGTCAGTGGAAATCCGATCATCGTCGAACGCTTGGGATCAGTCAGTCTCTTGAACAAAAATCGGGACTCTCGGATAGCTTTCGTTTGAATCTTGCCGCCACGACCAATCCGCCCGGTGCGGATCAGGACAAGGTTTGGGATCAGGCTTCGGTGGTGGCGTCCTGGCTGCGAGCGTGGACTCCTGTGATTTCAACAGGCCTTGGTTACGAAGCCCGCTATTATTTTCGTGATGAACGCCGCGCGGATTATCTTCTGCGTTATAGCCCTCGCTTCAGCCTTGTGGCTTTGAATTATGACGCCCTGCAATGGCCGATACTGACGCGAATTCAGGTGGGGCTGGAGTCGGATTCTCCGCGCACTGTTTTCAGTCTGACAATCGAAACTCCGCTGGGCAAGGAGCTGAATCCTGATGCCGCCAGTCTTCGGAATTTTCCCTTCAGTGATCAGGGTCGCGGCGAAATATTTAAACGGCATGTTCAATAGGAAGGAAATACCGTGGCATCTGGCAGCGCACAGGTCATAAGAATCGGCGAGCGACATCCGCCTCGGTCCGCTCTTGAGCTGGATCAGTGGAATGATGAGATCGAGGCCATGCGGTCCAAGGCCAGCCTGGGGCCTGATGAAAAAAAGAAGGCCTTGTCCCTGGCGCTTTCTGTGCTGGATGGAACGCAGGAAAGCATACTTCGGCAGAAAGCCCTGCTCCTTTGCGCGGAACTGTTTTCCCGCAACACCGATCTTTTGCCGAGGGATGCCCTGAGGGATCACATTCGGGCGATCCTGGGGGATGCCCGGGCGAATATCTGGGAACAGGTCGCCGCTCTTTTGATCTGCTGGCGTTTGGAAAGACCGATGCAAGCCGCAGCGCAGCTGGCTGCCCTGCTTGAGATGAGTCATGCGCGCGAGGATGGATTTTTTCTGAGAGCAAACCTGATGGAGCATGCAAAGCATGATCATGGGTTTTTCGAGTTTCTCAGACCTCAGTTCCAGAGGCTTATCTTCGATACCTCAGCTTATGTCCGCATCCGTGCTCTGGAACTTTTGACCCTTCATCAGGAATCCATGCTGCTTCTGGAACGCTGCGAGGAAGGCGAAACCGATCCTCAGGTGCAGCCCGCGCTTCTCTATTGCTTTGCGGAGCTGCTTTTTGGCTGTGAAACGGGTCAGATCAAGCGCGTGGAGCAGGCATTTCAGCGCTTTTACGGGCAGTTCAGCATCGAGGCTCGCAGCGCTTTTCTGATGCGACTCAATGAGCATCTTATGACAGTTCTTCATGAGGGGCAGGGTCTGGCTGAAGCTCGGCGGGAAAGCCTTGCTCATGTCCTGGAGATCGTGCGCAGGGATGAGCAGGACGTTTTGCTCCGGCACTCATCCCTGACCCGGCGCTGTCTTCAGATCCTGGATCATACCGAGCAGCGGGCTTTGTTTGTCAAACTCGCCAAGGCTCTGGCGGCTGAAAAAAATTCCGAGACGTTTGTTTGGACTCATAGTGCATCGCTGCAGGACATCGGGCCCGTGCTCACTGTTCTGGCCTATTTTGGTTTGGGCTATGAAATCAGGGAAAAAACTGGAGAGATGGAAATCAGGCCGGCCTATGGCTTCTCCTTGAGCGTCTGGCGTTTTATCCATGAACTCAAAACACCATCCGGCAACAAAAGGCAGGGAGCGGCTCATTGGAAGAGTCGGCATCTTCAGGGTGAGATACGGATTCCATCAAGCCTGACCTGTGAGCTTGTGGCCACCACGGTTCCCGGCGAACCGCTTTATATCCCGGAAGCAGGGGGCTGGCGTCCCTGGCTGCCTTTGCTCTGCGATGTTTATCGGATGATCTTCCGCTTTCCGGTCCTCAGGATATTGACGGCCGATGGCGTGACGACTGTCGAGCGACCCGGCTCCTGGATGCAGCGCGCGAAGGCCTGGCTCCTTCTGGTTTTTGGTTATGAACGCGTGAGCCGCCTGAGAAACTGGACCGCCCGTCATGGAGCGGATCCTGCAGCCTATATCAAGCGCCTTCATGAACTCGGTTTTTCGACCAGGTTCGTGCCGGCGCACGCGGATGATAACGACAGTACGATCATGAAATTTTTCGGACGGGAATCATGATGGAAAAACTCCTGGAGCTGCAGAGTTTTATCGCCAATCGCTACGCGAATTCCATTGCCGAGCTTTTGGTTTTTTGCTGCCTTCTGGCCGGACTTTTTCTTTATCTGCATGGCCGCCGGCATCGGCAGGGCCGCCGCGATCGAGGTGCTATTCCGCTTGTGATCGGCGGCTGGGGTTCACGCGGCAAGTCCGGGACGGAGCGTTTGAAAGCAGCTCTTTTCAATGCGATGGGGCGCTCGTTGCTCTGTAAAACCACGGGCTGTGAGCCTGTCCTTCTTTATGGAAGACGCTTCGGACCTTTGGAGGAAATTCCGCTGCATAGGCCCTATGACAAGGCCACGATCTGGGAGCAGCTCGATGTTCTGCATATCGCCGCCGAGGCCAAAGTGGATGTTTTTCTTTGGGAATGCATGGGACTGAATCCTGAGTACGTGCGGCTGATGCAGGATGATTGGATGCAGGATGATATTGCCACGATCACCAACACTTATCCCGACCACGAAGATATTCAGGGTCCATCGGGCATGGATGTCGCGGAATCCATAGCCAGCTTCATTCCCCAAAAGGGGCAGCTGCTGACCAGCGAGCAGCTGATGTATCCCCTTTTGGAAAAACGGTCCCGGGAAAAAGGAACAGCCATCGGTCGGCCCAACGCCTTTGATATGTTTTCGATCACCGACGAGGTGCTGAAACGTTTTCCCTATAATGAGCATCCGCATAATATCGCTCTGATCCTGGCCCTTGCTCGCAAACTCGGCGTGTCTCAGGATTATGCCCTGAAAGAGATGGCTGATCGCATCAAACCGGACATCGGCGTTTTGCGGGTCTATCCGCGAGTCAGTCTGCGGGGACGCACCCTGGAATTTTCCAACGGTTTTTCGGCCAACGAAAAATTCGGCTGTGTGAGCAACTGGCAAAGGCTTGGCCTGGATAAGTTGACTCTGGCCGACGCGCCCAAAGTCTGGCTGACGGCTCTTGTGAATAATCGCGAGGATCGGGTGACCCGAAGCCAGGTCTTCGCCCAGGTTTTGGTTCAGGATCTTGATCTGGATCAGATGTTTGTTGTGGGCACCAACATTGAAGGATTTGAAAGTTTCTTCGAAGACGCAGTGAGCAGCCAGATGAAAGAGCTGGATCTTTCCACGCGTGAAGCCGCTCATCAGACTCTGATGGAATATGGACGACGCCTTCGCATTCCGGAAACTCAGGCCATCCTTGATAAACGCGTCATGGGTCTTCCCGCCACGAATGCGATCACGCAGAGTTTTCTCGAATGGCAGAGCCTGCGCGAGGAGCTGGTGAATTCTTCGTATACAGCGGCCCTGGGTGACAAGATTCGGAACTTCCTGCGGCAGAGCTTTCGCAAAAAGCTGGTCACAGTTCCGTCTCACACCGATGCCGTCACGCTTTTGAATCTGATCGTCGAGGCCACGCCTCACGGTTTTGACAATCAGATGCATGGCATGCAGAACATCAAAGGCATCGGCCTTTTGTGGCTGGAGCTTTGGGAGCAGATGGTCCAGCTGGAAAAGCAGCGTCGGCTCACAGGCGCGTCTTCTGCCGAATTGCGTGATTTCGCAAGTCGCATGAAGATGCTCGATAATCCACTTTGCGCCGCGTTGCTGCAGGAGGAGCAGACGGCTTCGAGCCCTGCCGCGGATCAGCAGAAGGTGCTCATGCCCCAGGAAAGCGCCGGTAAAAATTCTCAGCTGCGTTTGGCATCAACGGCCCGGCAGAAGATCAGGCATCTGGTCAGGCCGAATCACGAGATGCTGCGGTCACGGCGGATCAAGGCTGTGTATCGGAATCTGGCGCGTGGACGCTGTTCGGCTGCGGAAGCCACGGCAGCGATTCGGCAGGCGCAGGGGAATTGAAAAGGAGGCCCGAAATCCAGGCCTCCTCGTTAGGAATGCCTGTTTTTTTAGAGAGAGGAGCCAGCGTCAGGGATGCTCGAAATCAGCTCGGTCTTGACGACTTTGGCGTCGAAGTACCAGCAGCTCGAAGCGCCCTCAAGCTTTTCCACTTCATCGTTCTTCACGACCTTGGCGAGTTCGACGACGGCGCCTTCACGGCTCAGTATCGTGACTTCACGATCGACGACATTGGTTTGCAGACGGCGCACTTGAGTATCGGTGCGGATCGCGATGTTCGACAGAGATTCGTCCTGGGTGGTATCACACTTCAGGGTGTACTTCACGGTGACGAGAGTGGGCGAACCACTTTCTTCAGAGATCAGTTGTGTGGCGGGATTATACGAGCAAATCAGCGAGGTTGATGTCAGCTTCTTGCAGTCCATCATGTTATCTTCCTGAGCGGCTTCTTCCTGCTGAGCAGGGCTGGCGAAGATAGCCTGGGGAGCGGGAGCTGCACTGACGTTCGCGTCCTTGGCCGCATCCTGATCTTTCGATGATTGCGAGCCACAGGCAGCGGTCAAAGCGAGAGCCAGGAACCCAGTCATCACAGATGCTTTTTTCATGAGTTTTCCTTTTTATGATTGTGTGAGCGTGAAACGTTTCAAAGTTACATTTGCATAACGCAGTTCATAAAAAAAGAGGATTTGAGCTTGAAAAAATAAAAACAAAATTTGCTGCCATGGAGGATTTGAGCGACATCTCTTTTGATGAAATATTTTTGACCAAGCCTTTGGAAAATTTTGCGTGAAGATTGCGGGGTAAGATAACCAGGCGGAAAATGCCGGCCCTAAATGCGTGTGATTCTGGCCTTTGGCCTCAAGATCGCCGCCCATTCGTCGATGAATACCAACACATTTTGCTCAAATTGCAGATGGGAGTTGGACATGCGACGATTGTTGAAAGGGTTTCTCCCGCTTTTCGGGATCATGCCTTTTTCCAGTTGGGCTTTGGCGCAGAATTCTTTTGTCTTCGAGAAAGAAGCCTATTTTTTGGAGAATGCCGCACAGGCTTCGGGATTGCCTTTTGAATTGCAGGGAGAATTCTATTATAGGCCTGGCAGCGGTATCGTTATCACGGCTCCCCATGGTGACTTTGATATAGGCACCTATGAAATCGTGCGGCAGCTCTGCGATCGTCATCCCAAGTGGAGCTGCATCCTGGCCATGCAGTTTCGCGGCCGAGGGAATGCAGCGCAACCCTTCAATGTGAATCGGCCCACGCTTTTGGATGATGATGATTGCGAAAGGCCCAACCCCCTGGCTAAGCGCGTCTTCACAGCCTGGATGGAAAAAGTCAAACGCGTCCGTCCACGCTTCTATGTTGAAATCCATGGCAATGTTCGCGAGGACAGCGCTGCGCATATCGAAGTGGCCCATAAAGGATTCAATCCCGAGACCCTGAAAGGCCTTTTGAGAAATCCCATCTTTGCCGTGGAAGGTGTGGATGATGTCTGGTTCCGCGCCTCGCAGAACAAAGCCTGCGGTTCCATGCAGACGGTGGACAAGGCCCTGCATTTTGAATTGCCGGCGTCCCTGCGGCTCACAGCGGAAGGTCGGGAGTCGGCCTTCGGGATTCTGGAAACTGCGCTTGTGAATGTGCTGCCCCTGGAATGAGGGGCAGGTTTTGGATTCTTGTCAGAACGGTTTTTGAATGGAAAGACCCACGGTCGGACCGCTGCCCTTGGGCGTTGGAGCTACGAAAACGCCTATTTTACTGCGCTCTTCCTCTCGTAATTCCTGAGCAAGCGCCGAGGCGTCTTCACGCGGGGTTTCGGTCTTCGGGCTTTCGCTGAAATCCATCTCGCGCTCTTTCTTTTTCTTCTTGCTGCCGCCTTTGCCGGATCCCAGTGTGCTGAAGGGATCGAAGACGGCTTCCACGACACCGGCCGTATAAAGCGCGAAAAAACCCAGCAAAGCCATGCTCGCCTGCTGCTGCGCCTGCAGCGTGAATTTTTCGTTCTGATCCAGGAAAGCCACGATCGCGGGATCGCTTCCGGCGGTGGCGGTGTTCACGCCGCGCATCACGTCGGCGGCATCGGCATTGGAGGTGCGCACGGCGTTGCTGCGTTCATAGTACATCAAAAGAAAGCCGGCCTGGGCTGTAGCCAGAGTGGTTCCCAGAATTGTCTTGTCGCGTTCGAACTGGCCGACGCCAAACGGCAGAAGATAGGAATAGGAGAAGTTTTTGGCTTTTTTCTTCTCGCCGCTGAAACCTTCGCTTCTTCCGGTTTTCGAGGGACGACGATCCACGCGGGCGAGATCGCTTTGTTTCACCACGGGTATCGGGGTTTTAACAGGGGTTTTGACGGGAGTTTGCGCGATGACGGGACAGGCCAGCGCCCAGGTCATCAGAGCGAAGAGTGCAGCCATCCGCCGCATTCTATGAAACATCATGTATTCCTCCTCAACTGAACAGAGTGAATTTCCATCGGGCAGCTGAGTGCATACTTAAGCGGCAGAGTGCAGCGTGGTTTTGGGAAAGCGCAATTTGTCGAGGGACCAAGCTGAATAAGCCATGAATTTCCCAGGGTTCGTGTGGAAAATTTAAAGGTTTTCCCCAGGGCTCCGACAACCTTTATGGACGTCCGGTATAGAGGAACAAGGAAATGAAATTACGGCACGGCTTAACTTATTTCCTGTTAGTAATAATTTCCTGCGCCTGCGGTTCGCCCTTCAATCCCTCGCAAACCCATGAAAAAAGAAAGAACACCGAGACCCCGCGGAAGGTGGTGCGGCTGGAATATGCAGCATCGCTGGAGCCTTCGGTGGATAAAAGCGGAGTTCTGATCATTCCCGGGCAGCGGCTGGAACGCTGGTCGGGTCGGACGTTTGTGGGCAGCAGTGGTTTTGATGTCGTGCCCGTCGATTGAGAAGGTGGAGTGCTGTGAGATTTCTTGGGTTCATCCTGATCGCTCTTGTCGCCTGCGGCCGTCCTTACGAAAGGAAGGCCGGGCCCGAGACGCCGTTGGAAGAACTCATGGACCGGGGTCGATTTCATCGCTTTATGCCGCGGCAGCCTTTGGAGAGTTTATCCCTGCTTGGGAATACTGCGGAAATCCATGCCGTCCAGCAGCTTGGGGACAGCCCTTATGCGTCGTGGATCCAGTTTGATACGCGGATGATGCCCGATCTTCAGATGATGGAATTGGAAGAGCAGCTGCCGGTGGTGGCGGAACGTTATGGTTCGATGCTGAGTGACTTGAAGGCGGGAGAATGGGAACACGCGGTGCGCTTCGTTCGACAGGATGAAGGACGCGTGTTTTTGAATTATGAACGGAAGGTTCAGGGTCTCACGGTGCGGGATAATGTTCTGCAGCTGGTTTTTGTGCGGCAGGCAGATGGCGCTTATCGGATGAGTGAGATTCAAAGCAATATCACCGGTCCCGCTCCGCGGGATGACGGTCGGCGCGGGGATGACGGTCGGCGCGGGGATGACGGAACGACCGGCGGAAAGCAAGGCGCCGCTGGACGGGATGAAGCCATCGCCTGGCTCGAAGACCTCACAGGTCGCAGCGATCTGGTGGTGGAACGCATCGAACAGGAATGGATCCCCTTTTTAGAGGAAGGCCGTTTCCATTGGCAGAAGGCTACGGTGTATGAGTGGAGCATGGACGGCGAACATTATCAGGCGACGCTCCTGCCTGAAGAAGCCGTCTGGCTCGACGCCTGGGCGCTTTCGGTGCATGCGAAACCTATTTTAACCCGCGCTTTGAAACGATCCTATGCCGAAGACGGCCCGCGCGACTATCCTTTATCCTTCAGTGCCGCGAATGGAGCCGAAGGCAATTTTATCCTGGGCGCAGAAGCCTGGATGCCCGCAGGCGTGAAACCGACGAGCGTGGGACTCACCGGCCCAAGGGCCATGATTTTCGATAACCTTGCGGCCGAGACCCTAACGCTGGCCGGACTTCAGGAAACGACCGACAGTTTTTTCCTTCCCGATGACAGCTCGCGACTTGCCGCCGTGAATGCCTTCGTGTCGGTACAACGAATCAACCGCTACGCGCGGCAGTTTTTAACCGATCAGGATGTTCCCTTCCTCGGCCAGGCGCTGGTCGTGAACGTGAACCTCGCCGATCAATCCTGCAATGCCTTCTATTCGCCGAAGCAGAGAAAAATGCTTTTGTATAAGGAGGGCAAAGGTTGTGCGAATATGGCCCTTTTGAATGATGTCATCTATCACGAATGGGGTCACGCCCTGGATGATCATGTCGGTCGCAATCCCGGCATCCGCGATCCCGCCTTTTCCGAAGGCCTTGCTGATGTGGTATCCGCTTACTTCAATAGCGATCCCGCTATAGCCCCGTATTTTGTCTTCGATGATCCGACGCCCATTCGCGATCTCACCGAGACGCGCAATTACCCGGATGACATCGGTCCTATGCATTATGAAGGCGGGATCATCTCCAGCACCTTCTGGGAATTGCGCCAGGCCCTGATCGAACGTTACGGAGCCACGCGCGGCGCCCATGATGCCGGTCGCCTTTTCTTCCGCCATCTTTTGGCCGTGGATTCCTATCTGGAAAGTTACGCGGCTGTTCTGCGCATTGATGACAATGACAGCAATCCGGCCACGCCGGGTCCCAATCATTGTCTTATTAATACGGTCTTTGCCCGCCATGGCCTGACCACCGCCGAACCTTGCGAGGACAGCGTGGCAACCCTGCCGCCTGCGGCGACCACCCTGAATCTCGCCCTTCTGGATGCAGGCCCCGAGGAAAACGCCGTGCACGTCCTGGCCTCGGCACCCAGTGCAGAAGCCATGGCCCTTTGCCTCGGCGCACGAGCGGTCTGCGACGCGAACAAAGCCTCCTGGATTCCCCTGCAGGCGATCGGTCGTCATCCCGATCGCGCCTTCTTTATGAGCACAACACCTCTCCTCCTTCCCTCACTCACTCAGGTCACGCTGATGCGACTCAGCAGCACCGGCGAACGGGTTGACAGCCGCGAGTTGAAAATTTTTGCCAAGTAGTTGAGCATCCCTTCTGGTCATCTGTAAATTCGTATGGTAAAAAACCGAGGACTGGTATTTTCCGCGTTTTGATATAAAGTACGTGGGCCTTGAAGAATTTGTTGTAAGGGAGTCATTAAATTATGACGGAAGTAGCTCAGGAAAAGGAAACTGGAAAAAAAGGCAAAGCCGCCGCTGCCGCCGCTGCCGCACAGGACGATGCCGCTGAGTCTGCGGATACCCGCGCGGGCGCGCAGGCCGCTGGCAAGAAAATCCGCCTGACTCTGGCTGAAGATGATAATGCTGCTCTGGCCCAATTCCAGACCGCTCTGAAAGATCGCGGCGTCAAGGGCGTGGAACTCAGTGACATCGTCACCGAAGCTCTGGCCACAGTTCCCCAGGAATGGTGGGATGCCAAGATTGAAGAGCTGACTCCGTTTGAATATAAACTGCATGCAGCCCTCGGCAATCCTGAAATGCGCGCCAAGCTGATGTCTTTGCTTGATGGCAAGAAAGCCTGAGATTGAGCGATTGGATTGCGGCATTACCCATTGCACCGACCTGGCTGGTCCTGCTCGGACTGGCTATTGGTGTATTGAGCGGACTTTTAGGTGTGGGCGGCGGCATACTCATGACGCCCGCTCTGCATATTCTGGGTCTGTCGATGCCCATGGCTGTGGCCACAACTCTGACGCAAATGGTCGGCGCTTCCCTCTCGGGTTCCTTCAAACATCTTCGCAATAAAAATGTCTCGCTGCCTTTGGCTTTGATCTTCGGCATTCCCGGTATGGTCGGCATGCATGTGGGACGCGTAATCATGAGTGCCTGGGCGAAACAGGTGCATGCCGACGAAGGTCTCAGCTGGCTCTATATGGGACTGATGGCCTATCTGGGTGTGTCCATGCTGCGGAAATTGCGGAAGGGGCAATCCGGTGAATCCAAGGCCCCCATGCAGGGTTGGTGGACGCGCGGCCCGTCGGTGACCATGCGCGGTCATCCTCATGCGATTCCGCTCCTGGCTCCGGCCGTGGTCGGTTTTTTGGTGGGTATACTTTCCGCGCTGACAGGCCTGGGTGGTGGGTTTTTCTATATCCCGGCCTTTGTCTTCCTCGGCGGCTGCAGTATCAAGGAAGCGGTTGGCACCAGCCTTGCGACCGTGTTTCTGTCGAGCGCCTATGGAGCGCTCGCCTATGGTGCCGCCGGTCTATCGAATGTCCCCATCGCCCTTCTTTTGATGATCGGCGCGATCGGTGGAGCCCAGCTCGGCGCGTCGTTGGCTCATCGTTCACGCAATGAGAGCCTGCAGCTCCTCTTTGTCCTTTTGATCTTTGCCGCTCTCGGCTCCATGCTGCTCAAGCGCTTGCATTATGATCTGACCGCGCACATCCTGCTTTTCGGCAGCGGCCTTCTATTGATTGTGATCGCCCTCTTCAAGGTTTTGAAACCCCGGCGTAAACCAACATCCTGATTATTTTTGGACTGCAAAACCTGCCCATCCTGGCCTTTCCAGGCCCATGCTAGACTGAAAGCAAAGACATATTCCTGTCGCGAGGTAGGCATGTTCGAAAACTTGGAAACGCCGTGGAAGTATGTGGCGATGGCCCTGGTCTTCCCGCTCTTTTTTCAAACTGATGTGTTTCAGTTCGTCTGGGGCGCGCAGGATCCCTTGAGTATAGCGCTCGCGAAACGTATCCTGCTGCTCTTCCCGGCCGCGGCGATCATCTTCTGCTGCTGGGTTTCGGTGCCGAACGTGCTGTCCATCATCGTGAGGCAGAACAGGCGGGAGTTCATCTCGGCCTTCTTCCTGACCTGGTGGGACCTCGGTCGCGCGATCTTTCACTTCTGGGGCGGCATCGTCCGCTTCATAATAAACCTTGGGGGCTGGGCTTACGGTTTCGTACGCCTCGTCGTTCTGGGTTTTCTTCTGATGGCCAAGGACCTTCTGCTCTTTCCCATGCGGGCCTTCGGCGAGGTTTCCAATACCAGCTTTCAACGCGGGATTCCCTGGCCGGCGATCATGATGATGATCGTCTGGACCTTTGTGGAGGCGGCAATTTTTACCTTCGTCATGCATGACCTTGTGGTCAACGTGATGGAAAGCTTCAGCGACGGCGAATTTCAAGGTGGAACCATCCTGAAAATCGGCCTCTTCGTGGTCTTCACCTTCTTCGTCCTGGGGTCGTATGCGGTGATCCACACCCTGGGCCAGGCGGTGAAGGAAAAAAGATGGGGTGCGGTGGTCGCCTATGCTCTGATTGAAATCATCGTGGCCGCAGTGGAAACCGTGCTCTTCTACCGTGAATTCGTGGATGCCCTGGTGCCCTGGTTCGCCCAGCACGCCGGTGATAACTTTGAACTCGGCATCGTCGGAACGCTCAGCATTGCCTTCGCGGTCTGGTTCGGTATCCGCTGTATGACCTGGTTCCTCTTCGGAGCCTCGGCGATCCCCATGCTCCTGGCCATGATTCAAAGAACCGGGATCAGCATGGAAGGCAGCACGCGCTCGGCAGTCAGCAGCGGCAAAAGCCAGAATCCCATGCTGGTCTATATTCACAGCGCCATGACTGAATTCCGCGAAGAGATGGACTGGGTGCAGAACAAGGGTGATTACATCCTCAGTTCCTTCCTCGTGCCGCCCCTGCAGATCCTCGCGGTCTGCATCAACTTCTGTACGCTTTTGATCGGTGGCAATCACCTGTTCCAGCTGCCGTTCCGTAGTTTCCAGGACATCCTGGATACCAAGGATCTGATTGAAAAAGCCCGTAAATCCGTGCGAAAGGATTGAACCATGACTGTTTCCAAACTGCTGCTCCACATCTGGCTCCTCTCGCTGATCTTCGGCGCGCGTCCGGCACTGGCTGATGACGACAAGGACGAACCCAAGGGCAACATGGTGATGTTCGTCGGAATGGATATCAGTGGTTCGTTCAAGAACCGCAAGTATTTCGACGACTCCATAAAATTCGCGGCGCATTATCTTTATGCGCATTTGCATGGGATTGGCGGACTGAAGGTTCCTGGTTCTCTTTTTGTGGGACCTATCGGCGGCGCGACGGTGGATGAGGCGAAGACCTTTTTCCCGATTCAGACCTTTCAGTACAAGAAAATCGAAGAGATCGAAGCGGAACTCAGGAAGATTTTCCCCATGAAGATCACCAACAAGTTCACCGACTTCAATGCCTACTTCGATCAGGTGGCGACCTTCATTAAGAACAGAAAGCTCATGATGAAACCCACCGAGATCATTCTTTTCTCGGATGGCATTCCTGATGCGCCGACGCCGAACGGCAAGACCAACTACAAGATGCTGAATCTGAAGCCCTTGGAAAACCTGAGTCGGAAGATGACGGTCCGCGTTCTTTATACGTCCGCGGTCACCGGCGCCGCCTGGCAGGAGGAAGTGCCGCGCAAGCGCGTGCGCGTCTGGACCCAGGATGATCAGGTCATGGCTCAGTGGCACGCTTCGGACATCTTTTTGAAGGATCAGCCCTTCGAAAAGCAGGAGCGTCTTTTCAAGTGGATCAAGGACAATGTGGACTTTCCGGTCCGCGAAAAAAGGGTGAATTGAACGCCTGTCCTGGGCTATCTTGTGCGGACAGCTCGCAGGGCTGATACGCCGGAAGTCCCAGGAAAGGATAAGTCACTTTGAATACATCTCATCAGGAAGCGCGGGGCCCCCTTGATATCGAAGGGCTTAAGGCTCAGGTGGAACGCCCCAGTCGCGCGGTAGTTACTGCAGGTATGCCCTACGCCAATGGTCCTTTGCATCTCGGTCATCTGGCCGGCGCGCAAATTCCCGCGGATGTCTATGCCCGCTGGCTGCGCATGCTGATCGGCGCTGAGAACGTGCTTTATGTCTGCGGCACCGATGACCACGGCTCCACCAGTGAACTCGCCGCCATGCAGGCCGGCAAAACCATCCAGGAATTCATCGGCAGCATTCGCGAAAAGCAGCGGGATACCCTGCAACGCTACAGTATTGCCATGGATATCTATACGGGGACTTCGCACCCCGATTGCTTTCCCATTCACAAGGAAACGGCGCAGGATTTTCTCCGGCGTCTGGATAAGAACGGGATGCTGAATAAAAAGGTCAGCCGCCAGTGGTTCGATACCAAGCTCGATCGCTTTCTGCAGGATCGCTTCGTGCGCGGCCAGTGTCCGAATCCCAAGTGCGATAACAAGGACGCGTACAGTGACGAATGCGATCGCTGCGGCGCGCATTATGATCCGACCGAACTGCAGAATCCACGCAGCGCATTGAGTGATGCGACCCCGGAACTCAGGGACACGCTTCACTGGTGGCTTGATATGTGGCGCGTTTCCGAGCAGCTGCGCATCTGGGTGCAGGGCAAGGAAAAGAAATGGCGTAAAGCCGTCTTCACCGAAGTGATCGAGACGGTTCTGCCCTCGCTGCGTTTTGATAATACCTTCGAAGCCCAATACAAGGAAATCAAAGCCACGCTGCCGAAGCATAAAAGCAAATATGCGGCCGGTAAAAAAGTGGCTCTGACCTTTGAAAACAAGCAGGATCTGGCCACGGGCCAGGCCGAGCTGAACAGGAATAAAATCCCGAGCGAACTCATCGACGGCTGGGCGCATCGGTCGATTACGCGCGATGTGACCTGGGGCATTCCTTTGCCGCCGGAGATGGGTGCGGAAACCAAAGGCAAGACCCTTTACGTGTGGCCGGATTCCTTGATCGCGCCTATTTCCTTTTCCAAGGTCGCGTTGAAAGCCAAAGGCAAGGATCCCGAGCTTTACAAAGAGTTCTGGCGTGATCCCAAGGCCCGCGTCTATCAGTTCCTGGGCCAGGACAATGTCTTCTTTTATACGATCATGCAGGGCGCCCTGTGGCTCGGCACCCAGGATAATCCTGAGCGTCTTCCCAAGGAAGGCGACTATCAGCTCACCGAGATTTTCAGCGTCTATCACCTGATGATCGACGGGGAAAAGATGAGCAAGTCGCGCGGCAATTTTTATTCCGGCGATCAGCTGCTGGATGAAAAAGGTTTCCACCCCGATCAGGTGCGGTATTTCCTGGCGCTTTTGAGTCTGCCCGAGAAAAGCTCGAACTTTGATTTCGAAACCTTCAAGGATCGCAATCGCTTCCTGGCCGGTCCTATGAATGCCGCCTTTGAAAAACCGATCGCGGCCGCCCATTCCAAATTCGATGGCAAGGTGCCCGATGGCCAGCTGATGGAAAAGGTTCAGCAGGAAACCACGCAGATCATCAAGCGCTACCTGCGGTCGATGGAACGCGCGGAATATTCCACGCTACTTTTTGCGATCGAAAACTATGCCCGGCAGATCAACAGCCTTTTCACGCAGTTCAAGCCGCATGATGACCGTCAGCCCGAGGACAGCCGCCGCGATGCGCTTTTCTCGTGCTTCTATGTGCTGAAGAACATCATGATCATGCTCTATCCTTTTGTGCCGGATACCATGAACAAGGTGCGTGAGTCGCTGCGTTTGAGCCCGGATGCGTTTACGATTGAAGAGCTGGGCCGGCCGATACCAGCCGGTCATGCGATCGGTGAGAAGCAGCAGTTTTTCCCTGCTGCTGAATAAGGAAAATCCAGACCTATTGGATGCTGGTCTTGTCCGCATCCTCGGGTTTGGTCTGGGCTTTGGCAATGGCCTGCAGAACGACTTCACGGATCTGCTGGCGTTGCTGAGCCTCGACCTTGTACTGCCCCTCGCAAATCTGCAGCATCGCATCCAGGTCCTTCGGATTTTCAATACCCTGATTTTCGCGGAACTGCGATTCGATGCATTCACTCAGACCCTGGGCGTAACCGCGTCGCGCCATTTCCTGGGTCAAATTCATAAAGACGCTTTCGAGATTGCTTTCCGGTTCCTCCTCGACCTCTTCCGCCGCCACGCTGGTATTCACATCCCCATCGAGCGCCTGCTCGCTGGCGTTGCGCTCATTGGCAATGGCTTCGGTCTCCTGAGGTTTGGTCCGACTGGCTGGCTCGGGCTGCTCCAGCGGCTGCTCTTCGATCAGTCCCACGGTTTCCGCGGGTTCGGGTTCGCTCCGACCCCTGAAAAAGAGGGATGAGGCGGCAAGCACGACGGCCAGGAGCAATATGAAGCCCAGACCAAATTTAACATTGTTCACGCGTCTGTCCTCCTGCACTTTCCCTATGTTTACCGCAATTTTGCAAGGGATGCTAGCGGCGAGCTTGATTCGGCTTCAGCCAAAGTGATCCCGTGGACAGAACTGCGGTGATGCTGTAAAAAGCATGAACACCTGGGGAGGCATCATGTCGGATCGAAAAAGCCAGCTCGTCATGCAACTCGTGCCTTTGATCGAAGACGAGATGCGTGTCCTGCAAAAATCCTTGGACAGCGCCTCCGAAGCCGCCACGCATCCCGAGGCCAAACCGGAAAACAAGTACGACACGCGCGGCCTGGAAGCCTCGTACCTTGCGGGAGCCCAGCGCGAACGTCTGCAGGAACTCAAATCCATGCTGCTTCTTCTGCAGAACATGGCCATGCGGGATTTTGCGGAGGACGACAAAATTGGACCCACGGCCCTCGTGGAACTGGAGCAGGATGGGCGGTCTTCCCTCTATTTTATCCTGCCGCTAGGGGCAGGTTTTGGACTCCAGTGGGAAGGGCAGCCGGTGCTGGTCGTCACGCCGCAGGCGCCTTTAGGCCAGGCGCTGATGAATAAGATGGTCGGAGATGTGGTGAAGGTGAAAGCCGGTGGCGTGATCAAGGAGTACGACGTTGTCCGGGTATTGTGAGACGTGATTCAAGGCCCGTCGACCCACGCGAGCTCACCTTAACGGTTAAAAACAAACATAATTAGTTCAATATTATCAATTGGATATATGAGTCTCTTTACTTTTGGTTTAAAATAACCGATAGTTTGGTGAAGGAGGCCAGGTTCCATGCCGACCCAAACAGCACGAAGTTACAGCCCTGAACAAATCCGCCGGGTTTTGGGGAAAGCCTTTTGGGGCATTGCTCGTTTCTACGAATTCCGTCGTGAAGATCAGGCTATTTTACTCGGTCTTTCCAAGAACAATCGTGCTCCTCTTGGCAAGCTCGAAGAGAACGCATCCATTCCCGACGCAGAGTCTGCCGAGATTGTTGTTGGACAGCTCGTGGGAATCCATAAAAGCCTTGGCATACTTTATCCGCGTGCTGATGAGCTCGAAGGAAATCACAGGCTCAAAGTTTCTTTTTTCAGACGGCCGATGAAAGAGCTCAGCGACAAGACTCCGATGGAATTTATTCTGGAGGACGAACGTCGGCCCATTTCGAGGTTGACTGCGCTCAGACGGATTCTTGATATCAAGCGCACTGCGGGATGAGGTTAAGTTTTGGAGCCTAAGGAACTTCTTGAGAAAACCAAGGATTCGAGGTTTTCGGGCCCGGTGTTTCGAGCTATTTTTACTTCCTTTCCGACTAAAAACTTATTTGCAGATATCGGCTTTCGAGAAGGAGATCCAGATCTGGAAATCCTTAAAGACCTGGCTAACAGAGATTCCGGGATCGATTTTTCAAAACCCCAGCAGGAGCAGCCTTTTCAATATGGTGACCTGGAAATTTTTTTAAAGGGGTATATCTCGGAGGTGATTGACAGAGATGAGCTGCTCTATCCTTTGAAATACGCGCAGTATGGTCGATTTTCAGATGGCCGCTATCCCGTCTTTTATGCTGCTCTGCAAGAAGAAACGGCCCTTGCTGAAGTAGCGTTTCATTTTTTGAAAGACTGCGAATATGAACAGAATACGACTCCGAGCTTTATTGATAAAGTGGTGGATAAAAGAGTCGTAAGACTTGATCTTGATGTGCCAGGTGTGAGGGACTTTCGGCCTTTTGCGTCAGAGGCAGCAGGTCTTACCGCTGACTCTTACGACTTTTGCCAGGCTCTTGGAAGCCTCGTCCATGATCAGGGTATTCCCATGGTTCTGTCAACTTCGGCTCGAGCCACAGGAGGTACAACAGCGCCTATTTTCAAGCCGAATGCTCTCCCTGGGCAAAATGCAAAAACCCTCAGGTTCTATCATTTTCACTATAGCAAGAAAACAGGCCTGAACATCAAAAAGTCAGATTATCACCAAACCCTGTACGAACCACCATTGTCATGGACGTTCCATCTGCATTGAGGGCAAGGCTCAATACTCATGCATCTTCGGAGTCCGCGACCCATACTTCAAACTCCGAGTGCGGGTGACTCCGGCCAGTTTTTTATCCTCCTGCAGGATAACCCGATGACCGGATACGGTTTCAATCTCCATAAGACCATCAATATGCATTTTCAGGCGTTTGAACTCGGCGTTTTCCCGCGCCTGAGCCCGGGCGTCTTCAAAGTCCTCAGCACACACAAAAAAGTTGGTATGGTTTTCGAAAAGGCCCTGACCCACGCTCGGATCATAGTATCCGCAGTGCACCATATAGAGACGCTTCATGCTGACTCCCATTTTTAAGTCTTGTCACGGGTGCGGCAGGTGAGATAACGCTGCTTGACCCGATTGGCAAACCAGGATGTGGAAAGCGGCCGCATTAATTTTGGCGACACGAGCTCCACTTCGGGAACACGGGCATAGGCTGGCTTGCGACCCTTGCGCGTCTGCCAGACCTCGCGCACCCTTTCCCAGGAGTCAGTGCCTTCGAACTCCTCGCTTTTTTCTTTTTTCAAATCACGACGAATGGTCCAGGCGGAAAGATCATTTTTCTCACCGAACGCCAGAAGAGCTTTCATCGTTTCCGTTTCAATGGCCTTCGCTTCCCCGTCCTCATCATAAGCAAGAAGATCACCATCCAGCGCCAGGGCCCGGCCGGTGAGGTCCTTCAGCATAGCCTGAAATGCAGCATTCCGTGAGGCATACATACCGACGTTGAAATCCGCGAAGCGATAAATGAGATCATCATAGGACGCCGGATAATTGATAAGCCGCGCCGTACCCACCCGGATACCGCCCATCCGCGTATAAAGATATTCCCGCAGCTGCTCCTCGCTCATCGACTTCAGCTCATCAATCTCCCGTGCATAGGCGATCTTCACCTGCATGCTTCCGGCGGTGGTCACCGGATTCAAATTCTGCAGCGAACCCTTGCCGAGAATCAGGGAAATCGCCGACGCGATCGCATAGGTTCCCGGCAGGCTTTGCTTATAGGTCGCCGAGATATCGCGGAAGAAGCGGTCCAGATCGCGCTCCGTCCTTAATCTATTGATCCTTTGATTGAAGGTTTCATTGCTCCCCGGCGCCTTGCCGGACAGAAGAGTATCCAACGCGGGCTGAGCCAGGGGACCGAGGCGTGCGAATTTTTTCTTCAAACCCTCGCGCACGATCTGAGGAAGATTGGGCACCACGGGATCAGTCTGATAGCCGGATTCCTGTTCAATCACAGCGATGACGGCGCAGACGCGTTCGGCCGTAATTTCCTTATCGAGGGAACGCAGAGCAAAGGCAATATCATCGGCCCAGCCTTCGCGATCGGGCACATGAGGCGGTATGTGTTGAACGATATCAACTGTTGCAAGCTGCGGCGCGGCGCCCTCGCCAAGGCCATCAGCACCCGGCGTCACACAGCTAACAAGATTGACGGACAAAGCCAGGCCCAGGAATACAGCAGAGATGCGCATAGTTCTCTTTCTCTCGCGAAAAAAATCCCTCCCCATCTGACCTGAGGCGGGCTCTGGAGACAATGGGTTTTATTCTTTATCCCCGAATTCAAACACCGTCAAAATATGCAGGATGCTCGACAAAGCCCTTCGTGCGCGGGATACTCGCTCGTGAGAATTCAGGATTTAATCAAGGAGTAGCTCATGAAAAAACTATGCCTCGCCAGTCTTTTTCTTGCTCTTCCTGCTTACGCTCATGTTCCCTATGTCGAAGGACTTGATTATAAGGACGATGCCGCGTTCACAGCTCAACCGCCGATCGAAAAATCCCTGGCTCTTTACTCCAGCTTCAGCAACGCGACCGATCAGGATCGGGTGGTTTTCACGCTGACGGAAGCGGATTTCAAAGATGCCAAGGCCGTGGTGGATGCCGCCGGTCGTCCAGGTCGCAAGGTTACTTTCAATACCATCGTTCCCGCCTGTGCACCTTATGCCTCTGTGCTGCCCAGCGTAGCGTTGATCGGTCCGCAGCAGGACGGTTTACCACAGGAAGCGGCTGATGCGCAGCTGCCGTTCACCGTGGCTGCGGATCAGGGCGTTTATGCTCTCAGCAATACAGAGCAGGGACCTGTGATTGAAGAAGGCATCACAGGCACGCGATACTTTGAACAGAAAACCGGCTCGCTCATTGTCACAGTTCCAGGCCCCTATGAAATTGTCGTGTGGGAACCCGCAGGCCGCATAGCTGACTATGTGTTGGTCGTCGGCGACGAAGAGATTTTTGGCGCCGCTGACATCATGCAATCACTCAAACGCATCACTTATCTGCGTGCGGGCCGTGAAATCAAGGACCAGACCTGTCGGCAGGAATTAAAACCCTGATCAGAGGTTTCAAACTTTTTAGTAAGTTCAAAGAAAGAACTTTCCTCGACAGCTGAAATACTTCACAACTTCTTTTTTCCTGCGGAATCGCGCCAGAAATGTGTCGGTGATTCCGTACAGGCAAAAAAGAAGTTTTTTGTTTCAACCTGTTTTGAGGATGCCATGTCTTTGAATGCATTACCCATGCTGCTGCGGAGTCTGCCTTTGAGTTTTCTCCTCATGTCGTGCGCCCCTTCCTCTTTGAAAGCGGAAGAAGCCACGCGCGGACAAAAGAGTTGGGCCAAGGGTTCCATCATCAACACAACATTCAACACCTGGTGGAAAGATGGACGCTGGGAATCCGATATGGGACCGCTGACAACGTTTGAAGGCGGCCTTGCCTGTGATCACAAGGCTCGCGATGAGGGCTTCGCCCGCAAATACCGTGAAGGTGATTACGCGGTCTGGTTTGTGGCGCCGAGTGATCTGATGGATAAGCTCGGCCTTCAGCGCTGCGGACCCAATGCCCACGGCGGAGAGCCTTCCTGCTATGAAAACTGGGATCTATGCGGCCGCAAGCTGCGTTTGACCTGTAAATCAGGGCATCCGGGTTGCGCGGAACCCGGCAGTCCTTCGCTTCTGGCGGAAATGAACAAAGGCCGTGTGCCGCAGAACAATTATATCCCGGAAATTTTTCGGCAGAAGGCCCAGGAGCGGGTGGGACATGAACCCAGCACTCCGCATTCCATCGTTCTCTACATCACGGATTTCTGTCCCCAGGCTCATAGCCAGAACATCCCATCCGGTCACTGCCAGGGACCACAGGTGGATATTTCCGCCTCCGCATTTTTGCTGCTCGCCAAACAAAACGCGCAGGGATTCATAGATGGCAATCTGGAATATGATGTGGAGCTGCTCGATGCCCATGATCCCACGCCTGCAGGACCTGAGTGGACCCCTGCCCCTCGCTATCCCTACTGCCAGTCGAATCAGGGCCAGGGCTACGGCGATCAGTGGGTTGCGGACGGTCTGACTTTGGCCAAGGATCAGCCTGATTACAGCGACAATTCCATCTGCATCGTTCACTGATTGCAAAAGGTCCGTTCAGGACGGCGGGACCGTCCTGAGCATTCTTCTTCAATTCAGCATGAAGTGAAAATTACGCCCATAATCCGAGTCATAGGAACGGCAGCTGGTGCCGGTGTAATACTCGAAACTTTCATTTTCAAACCAGAGCGTCAACTCCCGACCTTCGGGCACCCTGAAGATGATGTCCTGCTGACCCCGAAGATTCCAGGTCATGCCGTAAGTCAAGGCGGGAAGCTCAAAAGCTTTTCCATCCACGACGGCATGGGGATGAACATTCCATGAGGCCGTTCCCAGGTAACCGAAAGCCCGGCAGCTGGTGGCGCGATTCAGATCATAATGCAGCCGCAGAGGTTCTCCAGACCGGATGACTCCCTCCTGGGTCACTGTCCAGTCTCCGTGGAAGGCGAGCAGCGGGATATCCGGGAGCGCGGTAATCGGGAAATTATAATTCCGTCCATAATTCGAGTCCCATTCCACGCAACCCGTGGCATCTGATCCCTTGAACCAAAGGGCCAGCTCTTTGCCTTTGGGAACGACGAAGTTCGTTCTTTGCGCGAAAAGATACGGCGTGCCCTGTCCGCCCATCAGGTCGAACGCTATCGCTGGCGCTCCAT
>NZ_DASTAT010000098.1 GCF_035712445.1 Oligoflexus sp.
GATCAAACTCTAAAGTTTAAATCCTAGACGAGCCGAAGCTCGCTTTTTTTTATTTTAACCCGACATCTCAACCGAAGTTGAAACATCAGAATTGACGTTCGCGCTTCTTCTTTCTGTCTTCTATTCAGTTTTCAAAGAACCGGTCTGCTTTGTACTCTTCGAAGGTCTGATTCGTCAAGGATTTTCTTGTCTTATCTTTTCTTCGTTTGCGTTCATCGCCGCCGTGAAGAAGGGTTATACGGATTCACCCCGTGCTCGTCAACACCCATTGCAGTTTTTTTTAAGAAGGATTTAAAAAACTTCGAAAGCCCTGCGGTGCAAGGATTTCATCATAACGTCAATTTTACTTTGAAGTTTGAGGACGCGTTCAATGCGCGAATGGCGCCGTTATTCAGGCAGTTTTTTTGCGGAGGTCGGGGAAGATGGCCAGAAACCTTTTCTTCTCGTCTTCGGCTGTATACTGGCGGAATGTATAGCTCTTTATATCGGAAGTGACCTTCTCCAACTCGTCTATGGTGCAACGCTGATCATAATCTATGAGTACATAGTTGAGTCCGGTCTGCAGAATCTTGAGCGACATCACCACATGTTCTAACTTTTGCGCGATCACATCTTCTGATGAAAGCGCGCCAATAATACCGAAGATGGTGTTCTTGAGTTCATCGTCTACGGTATTGAGCGTGTCCATTTCCGTCTTGAACCGGCCAGCGAATCTATTGATGCGGTTTTTGACCAGAACTTCCGGTTCAGCTGAAGTCAGCTGCTCCAGGTCCTGACCTTTGGCGTAACGCTCGGATGTTTCCTCGAAAATCTCATCCACGACCTTCTGCATGTCCTGAATCAGAATTTCCGTTTCCATATCCGGGTTCACATAAGTGGACTCCAAGACCTTTTCGGCATGCTGACGCCTGTCTTCCGTGGCGGTGCTGATACCAGCCACGCCCTGCATGACAGTTTCCACGGTGTTGACCATAGTCTCGCGAATGTTCAGCAGCTGCCCTTCGAGCAGCTGCGTGTACTGCGCCAGAAAGCCTACAAGGTAAGCGCTGGGATCCTCTTTTTCCGACATCACGGCCCCCGGGGAGTCTTAGCCTGCGATCTTGGTGACTGCGGCGACCAATTGATCGGGTTGGAAGGGCTTCACCAGCCAGCCTTTGGCTCCGGCGGCCTTGGCTCTTTGAATCAGATCCGAAGCACCTTCGGTCGTCAGCATGATCACGGGAACCGTGCTGCCTTCCGCCTTCAGTTTTTCGACCATTTCCAGGCCGTTCATGTTGGGCATATTCACGTCGCTGATGACCATCGCCACATCTTTGTTGGCTTTCAGCTTTTCGATGCCGTCGGCGCCGTCTTCGGCTTCGATGACTTCGTAGCCGCCTTTGGTCAGCGTAAAGCTCACTTGCTGGCGAATGGTTTTCGAGTCGTCCACGATCATGATCTTCTTACCCATGAAATCCTCCTTAGGGGGCGAACCTTAGCTGACACGCTTCATTTCTTTCGGATGACCGAAGATTTTATGAAAAATCAGTCGTTCATCTTCACTCGTATAACTCAGATAGACCTGGGTCAGGACCCGGTTGCGGAAAAGCTTGATGGCATCCGCTCTGGCGTTAAGCTTGTAATTCGCCAGAAGCGTCCCCAGCTCCACCTGCAAATGATTCATACCGGCAATGATATGACTCAGCCGCTGGGCGATCACATCATCCACCGAAACCGCCCCGATGATCTGGGCGATCAGATTCTGCAGATCACGATCCAGGCCGCTGATCGCTTCCATGTGCTTGGAAAAGATCCCGCCGGTCCGCATCAACTTATTCTCCAGGTAATCCTTACGCTGCGAATCAGTTGCTTCGCCGGCGAGGATGGCCTCTTCGTTCTTTTCCAACTCCTTGCTGGAGGAGCTGACAAAATCCTGGGATTTCTTATCTTTGATCAGGACTTCATTGGCTTTTATCTTCTTCTCGTCAGCCACCTGGCTCATGGATGTCACCGAATTCATCACATCCGCCACGGTTTTTTCCATCAGCATGCGAATGGAAACCAGCTGCTGTTCAGTCAGCAACGTGAAATCCCGCAGGAAATCCACGAGAATTTTCGAAGCAACGAAACTGTCCTTACTCTCAACCACGTTTGTCTCCATCTGACCCAGGACGTATCGGATTCGGGCATGGGGTCTTGAATAAAAGCGCTCAGAAATTCGACTAAAAACATGATAAGATGGTAAACTTTACCCGTTTTCCATCCGGCAAATGTCCCGGCGTCAGGTTTTTGACAAGGCCGCGTCCTGAAAATGTTCGTGCTATACTCAGGTTTGATGCGACTCCATTCCCCTACTGCTGCGAGTTCCCAAGAGTGAAGACCAATATTCTCGAATTCTTTTACGAACATGTGGATGAAGATGACTGGCTCACGGGCCTCGACCTCTATACCTCGGGAAAGGTGGAGCAAATCAAAGCCATGCACGGCTTGATTACCGCGCGTATCAGCTCAAACGGCGGGCGCGGGGAAGAAACACGTCTGAAAATTCACCCCAACGGCCACTGCATTCAGTGGATCGAGTGCACCTGCAAGAAAAATCGCACCGGCGGCCAATACTGTGAACACCTGGCATCCTTCATGATCTCGATTGACCGTGAAAAACCGGAGCTGCTGGCCTCGCTTGATAATCGGATGCCACTCAAGCACCCTGTGGCCGTGCGTCGTAAAAATATCAAAGCCCAGATTGAAGGGGAAAAACGCGACCGCGGAGAAGGGGCTGCCCAGACCATTTTGAGCCACCTCAAAGGGAATATTCAAAGCGTACGTCTGCTCGCGAATGGACCCACGATGAAGGTGCGTCTGGAAATTAAGCCCGGCGAGTATACCAACTACCACCTTGAATTGGATGACGCCGCGAAGTTTTTGCAGAGCCATCCCAAACTCACCACAGCCAGTGATGAGATTAAGGCGCTCAAGGTCTTTAATGTCACAGCCATTCGGGGTACGCGGATTTATCAGGAAGATGATGAAAAAGTCGTCGCGGAACGCGTGGTGGTGATTCCGCATCCGCCCGCCGCCTTCAATCGTCTGCAGGAAAAGGACAATCCGCATTCCATCTTTCCCGAAGCGCATAAGATGCTGACCCGTCTGGAGCCCAAGGGCAAGGATGGGTACTTTGAATTCGTGTCCCTGAAAGCCGGGCACAAGTATCTGGGGAAAGAATACTTCTATCTGCCCGAGCGCGGCTTCTGGAAGCTGACCGATGGCGATGTCAGTTCCCTTTGGAACGATCTGCCGATTCGCAAGGTCTTTAAAGAGGATGCCTCCGCGAATTTCATCCAGGACAACTTCTTTGAATACATCAATGAAGGCCCGATCTGGCTCGACCAGAACCTGAAGGGCGCTGCGATCGAAAGCACGCCGCAGCTGACCGAGATTCGCATCCACAAGGCCGCTGATGGCTGGTTCTTCCTTGATCCGCGCTATCAGAGCGGGCAGGAATCCATTTCCATGCTGGATCTCGTCACGCAGTTCAAAAAGAAAAAGCGGAATTATATTCGCCAGGGTGAAAAGTGGATCAAGATCCCGGACTTTGTGAAGGATCACAACTGGGAAACGGATGAAACCGGAAAATTCCTGAAGGTGAGTTCGCTGGGACTGATGCGGCTCAAGGCGGCGGTCGGTGATTTCGATCAGTTCGTCGGATCGAAGAAGGTCTTGAATCAGATTCGGAATCAGCTGGAGTTCAAGAACAACATCAAGGTTCCCAGCCTGACCCATACGAAGCTGAAGCTGCGGGAATACCAGTTCACGGGCGTTCAGTGGATGTGGTGGCTCTATGAGAATAAGCTCCATGGACTGCTGGCGGATGAGATGGGCCTCGGGAAGACCCACCAGGCCATGGGTCTGATGTCGGCCATCCAATCGCGCAAAGAGAAGTCCTATTTCATCGTGATCGCCCCGACCACGGTTTTGGATCACTGGGAGGACAAGGTCCTGGCCTTCTGCCCGAATCTTAAAGTGTTCAAACACCATGGGCCGAAGCGCAGCCAGAATATTAAAAAGATGATGGAAACGCACGACCTCATGATCACGAGCTACGGCGTTCTTCTGAGGGACGCCAAGCAGCTGCAGGCGATCAACTGGGACGCCATCATTCTGGATGAAGCGCATTTTGTGAAGAATCAGGACACCGCCACCTACCAGGCGGTCTGCACCCTGACGGCGGACATTCGCATCTGCTTGACCGGCACTCCCATCGAAAACCATCTGGGCGAGATGAAGAATCTCTTCGACTTCCTCGTCCCGGGATACCTGGGATCGGATGAATACTTCCGCCGCAATTTCATGCAGCCGATTGAAAAAAATGGCGAGCCTGAAACCGAGCTGGCTCTGCAGAAGCTGATCCATCCCTTTAAAATGCGGCGCAATAAGGCCAACGTTCTTCATGATCTGCCGGAAAAGGTCGAGGACATCCGGCACTGCACGCTTTCGAATGATCAAATCAAGATCTATCGTGAAGTCCTGGAGCTCAAGGCCCGGCCTATCCTGGAAACACTGAAGGACGAAAACGCTGCCGTTCCTTATCTGCATGTGTTCGCGGTCCTGACGCTTCTGAAGCAGGTCTGTAACCACCCGCTGCTGGTCCATCCAGGCAAGCTGGATCAGTATGAAAGCGGCAAGTTTGAAGTGCTGAAGGAGATTCTGACGGAAGCCTTGGATAGCGGGCATAAGGTCGTGATCTATAGCCAGTATGTGGAGATGATTCGCCTCATCAGCCAGTATCTGGAGCAGCAGAGCATCGGCCACGCGATCCTCACGGGTCAAACGAAGAACCGCGGCAAGGTCATCGAAACCTTCCAGACTGATCCGAACTGCAAGATCTTCGTTGGTTCGCTGCTGGCGGGCGGCATCGGTATTGATCTGACCGCAGCGTCCGTGGTCGTCCACTACGATCGCTGGTGGAACGCGAGCAAGGAGAATCAGGCGACCGACCGCGTGTACCGCATCGGCCAGAACAAGAACGTTCAGGTGCTGAAGCTCGTCACGCGCGGAACGCTGGAAGAAAAGATTGATGCGCTCATCAATACCAAGAAGGAACTTTTCGAGAAGTTCATGGATCGTGATGAAGAAATCTTCAAGACCCTGACCCGCAGTCAGCTGATCGATCTTCTGCAGTAGGTAAGCAGGCGGGAGCGAAGGGCGAGAAAATCCTCGCCCCTTCTTTTAGGCTGCCGGCGACAGCTTACGCTCATGCTTCAGGATACTGTTCTGGATCAGGGTGATCTCATCCAGGATCTTTTGCATGGAATCATAGAGAGTCTTATAGGTCTTCTCATCCTTTGCGCGCGCCAACTGGCTGCTCGTGATGTAGGCTTTGAAGTTGAGGCTCGTCAGACGGATGATGGCATCACGGATATACTTCTCGCGCAGGGCATTCCGGGCATGCGTGAGCAAGACGTCGGCTTCGAAGGGTTTCTCCAAAAACGCAAAAGCACCCATATTGAGAATCGAGATCACATCCCGGCGTTCCGCTGCGGCCGAAACGAATATCACCTGCACCGTGCTGTCACTGCTCCGAATCTTTTCGATGAGCTGAAGGCCGTTCATCTGGGGCATCATGAAGTCTGTGATCAGAAGATCAATCGACTGATCCATCATGATGGCGAGTGCCTGCTTTCCATCATGAGCCGTCAGGACGTCAACGTCCAGATCCTCAAGATAGGAGGCGAAGACTTTGGTCAGGCTCACCTCATCATCGACGATCAGGACCTTGGGCTTTCTGGAGTCCGCATGCTGGATGGCCGGGGGCGGCGCGACCTCTGCTTTTTGCTCTTTCATGGGACGCGAGGGTGAAGGCTCAGGTTTTTTCACCCGGGCCGCAGGTTCATCCTCAAAGAAACCGAAACTCGCCACGGTTTCCGTCCGAGCCGCAGGACTGGGTCGGCCGGGAACGCGGCAAACGGCATTGATGCGTTTCAGGATGGCCGCGGTATCGGCGACATAAAGGCTATCGTTTTTCAACTCAGTCGCCCAGGCCTTAAGAACGTCATGCACATCAAACATGAGGGCGATGACCTCAGGGGTCAGCTTCACGACCCGACTTCGTATGAGCGAGAGCATGTTCTCATACTCATGAGCGAAGCGGCTGAGGTGATCAAAGCCAGCGACATAGCCGCTGCCTTTGATCGTGTGAGAAATCCGAAAGATGAGATCGATCATCTCGATGCTTTCGCCCTCCCGCTCCAGGGTCAAACAGGCAATCTCAGCTTCGGCCATAAGCTCAGAGACTTCGTAAAGGAATTCATCTTCCAGTTTGCTGCCGTCGTAGGTCAAGGTCGCCTCCCGCTATTCAAAATAAATCACTGAGTTTTTGCCGTGAAATTCCAGAATAAACTGGGAACCTTTTCCCGCAGTCGTCCTGGCCCGAATGATCCCCCCAACCGATTCCACCGTGTTCTTCACCATATCCATGCCCACCCCACGCCCTGAGATGCTGCTCACCGCAGAAGCGGTACTGAAGCCGGGCTGGAAAATAATGCTGATCAGCTCCTCTTCGCTCATGCGATTGACCTGATCCTGGGTGTGGAGCTTTCGATTCACGGCATGGGCTGCGACCCTCTGCAGATTGATGCCATCGCCATCATCCTCGACGGTGACGGTCAATCCATCATCCGTCCGCACGGCGGCGACATGAATGGTGCCCGTCGGGCTCTTGCCGCTGGCCTGTCGCGCTTCAGGACTTTCGATACCGTGATCTATGCTGTTCCGAATGAGATGGATCAAGGAGTTGCCGAGGACCGAAGCAATCGTGTTGTCGACCCGGATGTCCTCGCCTGTGATCACCAGCTGGATGCTCTTGGCCAGAGTTCGACTCAAATCATGCACAATCCGTGAATAAGGCCGGAAAACGGAACGAAGGGGGACACAGCGCACCTCTTCAAGATTGACGAGGATCTCCTCTTCGGTGGTCTGGAGCTGGGTCACGAGCGCATCAATCTCGTGAATTTTCTCGTCCAGGTTCTCCTTGTCGAGACTTCGAATCAGGGCATGGCACTTCTTCTGATTTTCCAGCATCAGCGACACGTAGTATGTGAGTTTGCTGAGGGCTTCGATCGGCACATTGATGGTCCGGGTGCCCTGGGTGCGCGACGTGCGGGCCGTGGTCGAATCCTGATCATTCTCCCGCGCAGGATTCGTGGAGGTGATATCCTGGTCCAGGGCATGAAAATCAGCAATCCACTGATTCACATCAAAGTTGAGCCGCTGGCCTTTGGTGATGGAGTCCACCAGCGCCACAATACGGTCGTATCCTTCGAGCAGGATTCTGGCGGACGCATGATTCACGACCCGGATTCCGCCATCAATCTCGCTCAACAGCTCTTCGTAAGCATGCACATAGGTTTCAAACTCCCGCCAGCGGGTGACGCGGCTGGAGCCCTTGATGGTATGAATGCAACGAAAGAGGCGCTTGAGGGCGTTCATGTTGGAAGGATGGGCTTCCAGCTCCAGAATCGCTGATTCGACATCTTCCAAAAGTTCGTTGCATTCCAATATGAAGGCGGTTTTGACTTCCTCTTCAATGTCCAGATCGACTTTTCGATTGTACTTTTGGATCGTGTCGCGAATATCGTCCAGAAGATATTCGGAAATCACCCGCTTTATTTTCAGCGATATAATCTGATCCATCTCGTCCAGCCTGACCATGCCGGGGATCTTGATGACGGTCGGCACATCATCAAACTGGTTCATGATCGAGCCACGAATGGCAAAGGCATCCATGGCCGGGGGGCTATGGTCCATGAACACCATCACGATCCGATGCGCCTCTTCATTCAGGAACTGCACCAGATCTTCGGATTTTTTGAAGAATGCACAAGCAAAACCTTCGGCTGCAGAAGCATGCAGCAATAGATCCTGCGCTGCAGCATCCGTTCCCAGATAGGCGATCTTGAATGCATCTTTATTCAATTTTATTGTCCTGCAAGGTATCCATCGCTTTTAAGGCTGACCTTTTAATTTTATTATATACTAACGCCTTGAAAATTTGATGATCCATGGGAAAGGGAGACGCTTTGCTTCACAAAATCCTGGTCGTTGATGATGAGCCGCTGATCCAATCCATCCTGGCAGAAGAGTTTGAGGAAGCTGGCTACGAAGTGCGCAAAGCCTCCAGCGGCAGCGAAGCGTTTCAAACCCTGACAGAAGATAAAGTGGATCTCATCGTGTCGGATGTGAAAATGCCCGGCATGAGTGGAATTGATCTTTTGCTCAAAATCCAGAGTCATTTGCCACAGCCCCCACCCATGGTCCTGGTTTCCGCGTTTTCAGAAACCACAGCTCAGGAGGCCTACCACGAAGGCGCCCAGGGCGTGTTCGCCAAACCTATCGACTATGAGGCCCTGAGCAAAACCGTGCGCAGAAGGCTTCTGCCCATGCGCGAGCAGTATCAGGAGAAGGACACTCTGGGTCGAACCTCGTTTACCTTGGAATGCAGCCTGACCGAACTGGATGAGACTTTGCACACACCAAGCTGCAGCATAGGCCGCGGAGGATTCTTCCTGCATATGCCCCAGCAGTTTCCGAGGTCGGGCGAGGTCATTTCTTTCAAGATCGCCTTTGGCGAGAAGGGCTGCATTCTGGAAGGCCAGGGCCTTGTTCGCTGGGTTCGTTCGCGTGCAGAAGGCGATGCGAAAAGCGGGATTGGCGTGGAATTCAACTATCTGACGGCCGCATCCCTTGATACTTTTGAGACTCTGATAGAAAAGATCACGAGGCCATTCATCCCGCTGACTTAAGGATTTCCGGCTTCAACACGATGGCCATCGTCACATCTCCGTTGATATGCTTCTTCTCATTTTCGAATGAGGCCCTCAGAACGAGAATCCGCCCCTCTGATCCTGAGCTCACGTCCTGCAGCCGTCCGACTGGGCAATGCCCGAACGAGGGAAGGCCACCGGCGAGCTTCATCTGGAGAGGGCCTGCGAGACGCGCCAGGCAGGCGTTCATCATGATATTTGTGACCTCGGCGATCACATCGGGTTTTTCGCGATCAAGCTCAGTCGCATCGCTGGTCGATTTCAGAATCGCCCCCACGAGCTTTCGCGCTTCGCCCTCCTTGAAGATGAGGCCCGCGTAACCGATCGGGACATTGTGATCCAGGACTTCAAGCAGGCAGCAGTCCTCGGCTCCCTTTTCGTAGCTCTTTTCATCAGCGCCCGAAGAATGCAGGTGGATGGATACGGGCGTAAACCCGAACATCTCATCAAAATTCGTCAGCTCGCCGAGCTGCTCACTGGCTGTGGCAAGGCCGTCGCAGAAGGCATCTGAGATTTCGCGGAAATTTTGGATTATGCCTGATTTCACGCAGAAATCCTTCTTTGAAACTGAAGGACAGCACGAAGCTTTTCTTCATTGACCGGCTTTTGGCAAAAGTGCATCCCCTCCGGAATCGTCTGCGAGTGCGTGGTGAAGGCCGATGATGCGGTGAGGATGACAATGCGTTCGTAGGGAATGATCGCGCGAATTTTCTCAGCAAGCTCAAGCCCGTTCATCTCGGGCATATTGAAATCAATGATGGCAAGGTCATAGGTCGAACCCTGGCTTTGTACCAGTTCCAATGCCTTGCTGGGCAGATAGGCTGGGATGACGTTCACATCAGGATCAATTTCACGCAGCATCTCGATCGTCCGATTACAGGTGAATTTGCTGTCATCAACCAATAGTACCGTCGTCATGGATGCTCCTGTTCCCATTAAGCGGATTTCTGTGCCGACTGCCGCAGCGGAAGATCTATGACAAACGTCGTATTCGGCCGCGCCGCATCATAGTAGAATTCGCCGCCGTGATCCTCGACAATGCCTTTGGAAATGCTGAGGCCGAGGCCGGTCCCCTTGCCTATGCCTTTGGTCGTGAAGAACGGAAGGAACATCTTTTCCTGATTGACCTTGTCGATGCCCTTGCCGCTGTCCGTGACCACGATGATGACCCGATCCCTTTGCCTCGCGACCTCAATTCGAATCCATCGCTCATCCAGGCCGAGCACAGCGTCCTTGGCATTATTCAGAAGGTTCAGAAGAACCTGGGACATCTGCACCTGGCGACATTCAATCTGAAGGTTATCCGGCATGTCCGGCACCTCCAGGAGGATGCCGGCAGTTTTGAAGCGCTCACCGCAGAGATTCATGGTGTCTTCAACGATGGATTTAAGGTTGGCGACAAAGAAATCATCCTTGTCACCCGAGCGCGAGATGGCTTTCAGTCCTTTGATGATCTTTGAAACCCGCATCGTCGTCGATTCGATTTCCTGAAGGATGGACGTGATGCTTTTATCCGCATCCAGATTGGCCTTCAGCAGCTTTTTCTTCAGCTGAAAACTCAGGCCATGAATGATCGCGATGGGATTATTGATCTCATGAGCGATGCCACCGGCCATTTCCCCCAGCGCAGAGAGTTTGGAGGCCGTGGCGAGCTGGGCTTTCTGGGCGTTCAGCTGCTGCTCGGCTTCGCGAATCCCAGTGATGTCCTTGGCGAAGGCGACGAAGAGGAGACCCAGCTTGTCCTTGTTCTCGATGAAGGATCCAGAAAGAATGACGATTCGGGAATGGCCATCCCGCGTTTTCAGGCTCAGTTCCACATCCTTGACCTTGGTCCGATGCAGATTCTGATTTTGCGCCGACCACATTTCAAGGTTCTTAGGCTGGATGACGAAGTCGAGGAAGGATCGTCCGACCAGCTCGCTTTCCTCATAGCCCAGCATGGACTTGGCCGTGGCGTTGACTTCAGACAGGCGATAGTCGGTGTCCATGATGAACATCATTTCCTGGATGGATTCGATGATCTTGCCGATGTAATCACGCGTCTGGGCCAGGTACTTCTCACGTTCAGAACCCGCGCTCTGGTCGGTGACTTCCAAAAAGCAGAAGCGATCCTTGCCTATCGTTTGAGAGCGGATCACGACCCGTTGAGTCATGAGAGTTTTCTTGGCGCTCTTTCGGTAGAGGGGCAAGGGATTGGGATGAAAGGTTTGGGACAGGAGGGTGCTTTTCCCCTGGGTCAGGGCCTGGGTGATGGCTTTGCAGCAGGCGCAGTCATTGGTCAGATTGAAGACTTCCCAAAGTGTCTTGCCGAGCGCATCGGCCTCGCTGATGCCGCTGTATTTGGCAATCCATCGGTTCCAAAAGCAAATCTGCTCGCTGGCATCAATGATGATGCAGCCGTAGTCGGCTGACAGCACAGCAGCTCTGAGAACGTCGACATTCACCAGCGCGTTCATGCACAGACCTTTTCATAATAGCGGTCCAGCGAGTCCACAAGGTTCTGGATCTTATCAGTGTCCAGAATAAAACTCAGATAACCCTGCAGCTGGCCTGTGGCCACACGGAAACCCATTTTGAGAAACACGATCTGCTTTTCAGGAGACAGCTTGCCTTCGAGCGTCAGCACATCGTAGGTGCTGCCGGTGATGATCTCGGGCAGGCTCGTCTCGATCTGAGCATCAAACAGCTGGCCGAGCGATGAGAGGCACGCATTCAAAACGATATTACCGACTTCACAGAGGGCATCGCTTTCCATTTCCGACAGCTGCTCGGAAGGCGTGTCGGAGCCCATGATCAGGCGCACGAGGTCAAGGCTCGCGGACTCGGAATAGAGCATCATCGCTGTGCCTTCAAAGGGACCGGAGTAGCCTTGGATGACAGCCGAGAGCTTGGCGCCTTCGTCGGCGGATATCTTGCTGATCAGGGTCGATAGTTCGCAGATATGAGCCTCGGGCACGGTAAGGCTGACCTCGCATTGGGCCAACTCACCAATGGACGCCGAGGCGCGACCGACACCCATGTTGAAGGTCTCTTTCAGAACATCTTCCTGCTGAGGCGTGAGTTGCATAAAGTTTCTCATGAAGCTTTGGTTTTAAGGGGGAGGACGAGGTGGTCGATCTTCTCCTGGGTCAAGGGCTTTTCAATGAATTTCAGCCCTTTTTCCGTCGCCCGATCAATCAGCACCTTCTGCGTGTTGGCACTGCAGATGACAACCTTGGAAAGATCAAGAAAGGCCTGGAATTGATCGACGGCATCAAGGCCGTTCATTTCCTTCATATTGTAGTCGATGATCACGAGGTCCACGCGGTCCTTGTTCTTCCTCACCAGCTCCACGCCTTCGATAGGATTGGTGGAGGAAAGTATCTGGCAGTTGGGGAAGTTCTTCTGTACATACTTTTGGACCTGGATCAGGGCAACTTTGGAGTCATCGATCGCGATCACGAGTTTCATATCAATCTCCCGGATTCATACTCATCCCGAACCGTGTCGGTCGGTGGACTCAAACCTTGATCAAACTTGTGAAGTCTTACCAAGCGGGCTTTTTTGGGCGAGAAAGAACATCTAACATGTTGTTATTGTTATATTAAATGACATGCGCCGGGCGATATTTCCTACCGGCGTCACACCGCACCCGAGATTTTTCCGGCAGCAGAGCCCTCACAGCAAAAGATTTTTTGATTTGAAGTCCGGCGGGGGCGTGAAAGGAAGGGCCCGCATGGGCCCGGAGAGTGTTAAACCAGCACGGTATCCATAAAGTTCCGAATGCGGAAGCGCACGATTTCCCGGCCGATCAGCTCCATGCTTTCCGTCAGAGGCGGCGAATCCTTGCGGCCCGTCACGATCAAACGAATCGTCATGAAATAATCCTTGGGCTTCCAGCCGATCTTTTCCCGATGCGCGTTCAGAACATCATGCAAAGGCTTATTCTGCCAATCGTAGAGTTCGTCGAGCTGCTCAAGGAGCTGCTGCAGCATCTCGCGGACGGCGTCCTTGTCCTTGCTAGCCGGCATGACTTCGACATGTTTATAGTCGAGGGCGCCGTTGAAGAAGAAGGCATTGTTATCGACGAACTGCTCAAAGCGCGACATGCGTTCCAGAGCCAAAGGCTTCAGGCGACGCAGGAAGTCCTTGTTGAAGATCTCTTCACGGATATAGTCGACGAAGGAATCCTCGTCCATTTTGTGCATATAATGCTGGTTCAGCCAGGTGAGCTTCACCATATCGAAGACCGGACCGCCGATGGAAATCTTCTTCAGATCGAAGACCTCGATCATCTCCTTCAGCGTGAAGATTTCCTTGTCATCGCCGTAGCTCCAGCCCATGAGGGCGAGGAAGTTCACGATCGCTTCGGGCAGCATCCCGGCGCGGCGATAATAGGTCAGCGAAACAGGGTTCTTTCGCTTCGAAATCTTCGACCGATCGGAGTTACGCAGGAGCGGCAGATGGCTGAAGACCGGCTCTTCCCAACCAAAGGCGCGATAAAGGAGCACATGCTTCGGCGTCGAGGAAATCCACTCTTCCGCGCGGATCACATGCGTGATCTTCATCAGATGATCATCGACCACGTTCGCAAGGTGATAGGTGGGAAAACCATCGGTCTTCATCAGGACCTGGTCGTCGATCCGCTCATTGTCGAACTGCAGCTCACCGCGCAGAAGATCCTCAAAGCGCGTGACGCCATCCGTCGGCACCCGCAGACGGATCACATGGGGTGTGCCCGCGGCCTTTTGCTTCGCCACCTCGTCCTTGCTCAGATTCCTGCAATGCCCATCATAGCGGGTGGTCAGATTCTGGGCCTTTTGCTCCGCGCGCACCCTATCAAGACGCTCGGCTGTACAGAAACAGGCATAAGCGTGACCGGAGTCCACCAGCTTTTGGGTATATTCCCGGTAAATATCGAGCCGTTCAGACTGCCGATAAGGACCATAAAGTCCACCGCAATCAGGTCCCTCATCCCAATTCAGCCCAAGCCACTTCAGTGAGGAAAAAATCTGCTGCTCGCTCGAGGCCCGCGCGCGGGTCTGGTCGGTGTCCTCGATGCGCAGAATAAATTTTCCACCGTGTTTTTTGGCGAAAACATAGTTAAATAGGGCCGTATAGGCTGTTCCTACATGCGGATCACCGGTGGGGGATGGAGCGATGCGAACGCGAATCTCACGACTCATGATGAATTTCCTTCATACAACTTGAAACTGGACAGGAGATTCTTTATACAGGACGTTCCCCCGTCAAGGGTGCTGGAGACAGCAAAAGTTATAGTGGGCCAGGCGCTTGTCCGCAACCTTTGTTTAGGTCTCTATCGTCTTGAATACCTTTAAAATTTGGCGGTACTCGATGGAAGAAAAAACTGCCCCCCAGAGTGGCAAAGAACGATTTGGACGACTCTTCATTCAGGACGTCGACAAAATCGACTGTGCGATCTTTGACCCTTCGGTCGGTGTGGTCGGTCAGTCCTGGTATGTGGACATCACCGTTTCGGGTCAGCTCGACTCGAACGGCTTTGTGTATGATTTCAGCCATTTGAAGAAGCTGGTGAAGCAGGTCCTGAAGGCCTCGCTCGACCACACGCTGATTATTCCGGTGCAGTCCAAACTCGTGCATTACCAGGACACGGACCGCGGTGAGCTTTGGCGCCTTCAGGCCAAGAGTCGTCTGACGGGTGTCAACTCGGAGTGGAGCTACCTCTGCCCCAAGGGTGCCGTTTATCCCATCCGCTCGGTTCAGGTGACCCGCGAAATCGTCGAGCAGGAATGTTCGCGTCTCGTCCGCCATCGTCTGCCCGAGGAAATCCACTCGGTGGAAGTTCAGCTGCGGAAAGAGCAAGAGCGGGCCGGTCAGTCCTTCTTCCGCTATAGCCATGGCATTACCGGCCACGAAGGTCTTTGCCAAAGGCTCTTTCACGGTCACCGCAGCATGATCGAAGTCTATGTCGCGGATGAACGCCGTCACGATCTGGAGCAGTGGCTGGCCCACGAAGTTCTGGGTTCCATCGTTCACATCGCGTCGATGACGCAGCTGGTGAACCCGGCCCCGGATCTGCGGCCCGGTGTGCGTTCGGAAAATCAAACGCCACTGACCATTGCGTATGAAGCCTCCAAAGGTCGCTATGAAGCCACCGTTCCCGCGAACCGCGTGTTCCTGGTGGAAGCGGAAACCAGTATCGAATCCATCGCTCAGGAATTGGCCAAGTTGATTGGCAGCGAAGGCGTGGATCTCGGCGCCCCCATCAAAGTGAAATGCTTTGAAGGGATCGGCAAAGGCGCAATCGCCGAATTGTAAGACATCAGGCTGGTGGGTGATAGTAAACGCTCACCAGCTTTCGCCACTCCTCTTTTAAACTTTCGACTCCCACGCTTAAAAAAGATTCCGGGTGAAACTGCACACCGACAGCGGGGTGCGGCCTTGAATAATCTTCCAGCGCTTCGACTTCATCATCGGCATTCCACGCGGTCGCAAGGCCTTCCGGCAAATCCGTAACGACGAGAGAATTATAACGGGCCACCTCCGCATGATCGGGCAGAGCCCTTAGAAACCTGGAATGGGCGGCTTTTTTTAAAGTCTGAGCGGACCCATGGAAGGGATGCTGCGCCCGCGCCATGCGTCCGCCCAGCGCCAGACCCAGGCATTGGTGTCCGAGACAAATCCCAAAAATAGGAACTTTGCCGAGCTGTTCCCGCACGATAGCCATGGTTTCAGGCAGCACCAGGGGATCCTTGGGACCTGGGGAAAGAACGAGGGGCATGGGTGTCTTCCGCAGCTCCAGAACGAGTCCAGGACTGTCATAGGGCCTATAAACCAGCTCCAGGCCGGTGTCAGAAAACAGCCAGTCTATAAGATTGAAACTAAAGCTGTCATAATGATCGAGGAAACACACCTGCATGGCGAGGTCCTTGTGATTCGCAAAATTGGAAGCGGCGCGCTTGCCCTGGTCGCCCTGCCTGCTCTGGCAGCGGACCCCGACCGACCCGCGTATTATGACGAAGGCTGGCTGAAAATCAACCAATACAGCCCTGTGGAAGGCTTTGAGTCGCATGGCTCCTACGGCTGGCATGTGGGTGTTGGCGTCATTCAAACAGCCGGTAGCGGGGATAAAACTTCGGAATTACCGAGCCGAACCGCACCGACTCAGGTCCCACGACTTTTTTTGACTCACGGGACCAACTGGCCGCTCGACTTCGGTTTGAGTTTTGCGCGATTGGATGAAGGCAAAGGTCGGCAGTTCGGAGCGCATCTGCAGTGGACCATCTTTGAAGGCTTTCAAAAGCCGGCCGTGGCTATTCGTGTCGCACGGATGCAGGCGGATGGTTTAAGCGGTTTGGAAAAGCTCGAAACGGAAAGCGCCATGCTGGGGCTCAGTTATGGCTTTCTACGATATTTCAACTTCGCTCTGGGGGTTGGACAGCAGCGGCATCGACTGGATATTCGTCCCCTCGAGGAAGACAATGCGTTTGGCCTGAGCGCTGGATGGCGTGAGCAGATCGAAAAAACCGAGAGCGTCTGGACTCTGTGTTTGAAAACAAATCTTTTCACACCCTTTGCCAGTCTCGGTATCGAACGTGTTTACACGCACCCTCGGCAGGCCCTGACCATCGCGAAATTATCCTACATGCTCTAATCCCGTTAAGCATTCACCGCCACGCGCGGCACTTCGATCGTGTCGCGCATTTCCTCCAAATCCAGGCGCGGCATCGGCACTTCACTCGGCACATATTGTCCTTTCAGACCCGATGATGGGTCGTGCGGCTTGCGCAGCAGTGCAACGTCTTTAAAAAGCTCTACATATTTTGTGGTCGAGCCCAGAGTTTTGGACTGCATCTTGAATTGAGAAAGCT